>NZ_JAEIJE010000009.1:0-201306 GCF_016772095.1 Comamonas sp. NyZ500
AGCCTTTGCAGGAGCAGCAGCCTTGGCAGCGGTTGCAGCCTTCTTGGGTGCAGCCTTTGCAGGAGCAGCGGCCTTGGGGGCTGCGGTCTTGGTTGCAGCTGCCTTCTTCACAGCTTCAGCCTTGGGCGCGGCCGCCTTCTTGGCAGGTGTCTTTTTCTCGGTTGTGGCCTTGGCGGCCGTCTTCTTCGCAGTTGCCATCATTTTCTCCTTCGTTGATTTGCATAAGACGTCCGGTTCCTCGCGGTGCCGGACGATTCAAAGCGATGTGGAGTTACGCATCGCTAGGAACACAAATTTGCTTCACGCCAAAAATCTCAGTTTTTTGTAGCAATGAAGTGAAGCAAGTCATGACTCGCATTGTGCCTGCTTAGAAGCAATTAATCCCAAGAAAGTGCGCCTCCGGTCTGATACTCGATCACTCGTGTCTCAAAGAAGTTACGTTCTTTCTTCAAATCGATCATTTCGCTCATCCAGGGGAAGGGATTTTCTTCACCGGGGAACAGTTCCTCCAGACCGATCTGCGTGGCGCGACGGTTGGCGATGTAGCGCAGATAGCCCTTGAACATGGATGCATTCATGCCCAGCACGCCGCGTGGCATGGTGTCTTCGGCGTAGCGATATTCGAGCTCCACGGCCTTCTGGAACAGCTCCGTGATTTCCTGCTTGAACTCGGCCGTCCACAGATGGGGATTCTCGAGCTTGAGCTGGTTGATCAGATCGATGCCGAAGTTGCAGTGCATGGACTCGTCGCGCAGGATGTACTGGTACTGCTCGGCGGCGCCCGTCATCTTGTTCTGGCGGCCCAGGGCCAGGATCTGCGTGAAGCCCACGTAGAAGAACAGACCTTCCATCAGGCAGGCAAAAACGATCAGCGACTTCAGCAGAGTCTGGTCGGTCTCGGGCGTGCCGGTGTGGAAGTTGGGGTCCATGATCGCTTCGATGAAGGGGATCAGGAACTCGTCCTTGTCGCGGATGGATTGGACTTCGTTGTAGGCGTTGAAGATTTCCGATTCATCCAGGCCCAGCGATTCCACGATGTACTGGTAGGCATGGGTGTGGATGGCTTCCTCGAAAGCCTGGCGCAGCAGGAACTGGCGGCACTCGGGCGCCGTGATGTGGCGGTAGGTGCCCAGCACGATGTTGTTGGCGGCCAGCGAGTCGGCCGTCACAAAGAAGCCCAGATTGCGCTTGACGATGCGGCGCTCGTCTTCGGTCAGGCCGTTGGGGTCCTTCCACAGAGCGATGTCGCGCGTCATGTTCACTTCCTGCGGCATCCAGTGGTTGGCGCAGGTGGCCAGATACTTTTCCCAGGCCCACTTGTATTTGAAGGGGACCAGCTGGTTCACGTCGGTCTTGGCGTTGATGATGCGCTTGTCGGCGGCATTCACACGCTTGTGGGTGCTGGTGGACGCGCCGGCTTCTGCGCTGGTGGCGGAAGAGGCAAAGGTGTCGTCGTCAAAGCTCAGCATATTTATTCCTTGAGGGGGAAAAGGCTGGGTGCAATGCAATCGACATCCAGCTTTTCAGTCATTTATTGATGGAGTGGCACCACTCAAATACTGGTGCACTCTAAAGCGAGAGACACCGAGGAAGCGCCGCCGCGCACCGAGGGTGTCGTCCCCCTCCGGCGCTCAGCGCCAGAGAGGGGGAAGGCGCGGGGGCCGCCTAGGCCAAGCGCCTCAGGGGGAGCCAGTCAATTACTGGCAGGCCTCGCAGCCTGGGTCGTCGATCGCGCAGAACTTGATGTCCGTGGCGGGTGCCTGGGCACGGGCAGCAGCAGCAGCAGCTTCCAGTGCGCTCACCGCAGGCTTGGCCGCAGGTGCAGCCGAAGCGGCAGGAGCACCGGAGGACACTGCGTTCAGCACACGGCTTTGCACGGTGGACTTCTCGATATTGGTCGCGCTGGTGGTGCGCAGATAGTAGGTGGTCTTCAGACCGCGCAGCCAGGCCAGCATGTAGGTGTCGTGCAGCTTCTTGCCCGATGCACCGGCCATGTAGATGTTCAGGCTCTGGGCCTGGTCAATCCACTTCTGGCGGCGCGAGGCGGCTTCCACCAGCCATTCGGGCGAGACTTCGAACGCGGTGGCGTAGAGGTTCTTGATCTCTTGCGGCACGCGGTCGATGGCGCGCAGCGAGCCGTCGAAATGCTTGAGGTCCATGACCATCACGTCGTCCCACAGGCCCAGGCGCTTGAGGTCGCGCACCAGGTACTGGTTGATGACGGTGAATTCGCCAGACAGATTGGACTTCACGGACAGGTTGCCGAACGAAGGCTCGATCGAGGCATCCACACCCACGATGTTGGAGATGGTGGCTGTGGGCGCAATGGCCACGCAGTTGGAGTTGCGCATGCCGTCCTGGGCGATCTTGGCGCGCAGTGCATCCCAGTCCAGCTTGGCGGAGCGATCCACTTCCACATAGCCGCCGCGGGCCTTTTCCAGCAGCTTCAGGGTGTCGGGGGGCAGGATGCCCTGATCCCACAGCGAGCCCTTGAAGGTGGAGTAGGTGCCGCGTTCCTTGGACAGCTCGGTCGACGCCCAGTAAGCGTAGTAGCAGATGGCTTCCATGGCTTCGTCGGCGAACTCGACGGCGCCCTGGCTGGCGTAGGCGGTGCGCATTTCATACAGCGCGTCCTGGAAACCCATCAGGCCCATGCCCACGGGGCGGTGGCGCAGATTGGAGTCCTTGGCCTTTTGCACGGCGTAGTAGTTGATGTCGATCACGTTGTCCAGCATGCGCATGGCCGTGTTCACGGTCTTGCGCAGCTTGTCGTGGTCGATCTTGCCGTCCTTGATGTGCTGGACCAGGTTCACGGAACCCAGGTTGCAGACCGCAGTTTCGGTGTCGCTGGTGTTGAGCGTGATCTCGGTGCACAGATTGGACGAGTGCACCACACCCACGTGCTGCTGGGGCGAGCGGATGTTGCAGGGGTCCTTGAAGGTGATCCAGGGATGGCCGGTCTCGAACAGCATCGAGAGCATCTTGCGCCACAGATCCACGGCAGGCACGCGCTTGAACAGCTTGAGCTCGCCGCTGTCGGTCTTGGCTTCATAGGCGGTGTAGGCCTTCTCGAAGGCTTCGCCGTACAGGTCGTGCAGATCGGGAGCGTCAGCGGGCGAGAACAGGGTCCACTGGCCTTTTTCCATCACGCGCTTCATGAACAGGTCGGGAATCCAGTTCGCCGTGTTCATGTCGTGGGTGCGGCGGCGGTCGTCGCCGGTGTTCTTGCGCAGCTCCAGGAATTCTTCGATGTCCAGGTGCCAGGATTCCAGATAGGTGCAGACCGCGCCCTTGCGCTTGCCGCCCTGGTTCACGGCCACGGCCGTGTCGTTGACCACCTTGAGGAAGGGAACCACGCCTTGCGATTCGCCGTTGGTGCCCTTGATGCGCGAGCCCAGGGCACGCACACGGGTCCAGTCATTGCCCAGGCCGCCGGCAAACTTGGACAGCAGGGCGTTTTCCTTGATGGATTCGTAGATGCCGTCCAGGTCGTCGGGCACGGTGGTCAGGTAGCAGGACGACAGCTGCGAGCGCAGCGTGCCGCTGTTGAACAGCGTCGGGGTGGACGACATGAAGTCGAAGGACGACAGCAGCTCGTAGAACTCGATGGCACGGGCGTTGCGGTCGGGCTCGTTCAGCGCCAGGCCCATGGCCACGCGCATGAAGAAGGACTGGGGCAGCTCGATGCGGGTCTTGCGCACGTGCAGGAAGTAGCGGTCGTACAGGGTCTGCAGGCCCAGGTAGTCGAACTGTTCGTCGCGCTCGGCTTTCAGAGCCTTGGCCAGACGGGGCAGGTCGTAGTTCAGCAGCTCGGGGTTGAGCAGCTCGTTGTCCACGCCCTTTTGCACAAAGCCCGGGAAGTAGTCGGCATAGGCCGCCTGCATTTCTGCGGGCTGCACGTCGCGGCCCATGACTTCGCGCACGATGGTGTGCAGCAGCAGGCGGGCGGTGACGTAGGTGTAGTCGGGGTCTTTTTCGATCAGCGTACGGGCGGCCAGGATGGACGCCTTGTAGACCTCGGCCAGAGGCACGCCGTCGTACAGATTGCGCAGGGTCTCGGCCACGATGGGCGCGGACTGGATGTCGGCATTCAGATTGCGGCAGGAAGCGACGATCAGAGCCTCCAGGCGCTCCTGGTCCAGGGGCACGCGCTGGCCGTTGTCGGTCACATGCAGCACGGGCTTGGCGGCGGCAGCGGCGGCCACTTCGGCGGCCTTCTTCTGCTCGGCACGTTCCTGGTTGCGGCGCTCGCGGTACAGCACATAGGCACGGGCCACGTCCTGGTGACCGGCGCGCATCAGGCCCAGCTCGACCTGGTCCTGCACATCTTCGATATGGAAGGTGCCGCCATCGGGGCGCGAGCGCACCAGTGCGCGCACCACGCCTTCGGTCAGTTCGTTGACGGTGTCGCGCACGCTGGCAGATGCCGCGCCCTGTGCGCCGCGCACAGCCAGGAAGGCCTTGGTCAGGGCCACGGCAATCTTCTGGGGCGCGAAAGCCACCACATCGCCGCTGCGGCGGATGATCTGATAGCTGTCATTGGGGGAGGAAGAATTGGCTGCACCGGCAGGTGCGGCAGAAGGCAGTGAGTTCAACGCTTCTTGCATAAGTTCCTCTGAGTCAGTATGTGGATAGGCAGACAAAGGCCTGCACTGTGGGCAGGCCATCAAAAACACGATTCGGCGCCTCGGTTTACACATGGTTTGCACAGGGTGTGCACAACTTGTAAACACTAGATATGGGGTCTGAGGCTCTTCAAAACACTACCGGTAGTGTATCGCGCTTAAATCCGAGCGACCTGATGAAACTACTGAATCTGGCATTTCGAGCGCCGCTTGACAGCCGCAAAAATGACTTCATCCCGCATGAATAAAGGCCTGCGGCGCGGTTGCGCGCGGCGGCAGATCGGGCCGGAAATATGTAAAAAATTTGCGTGTTTGATGCAGGCGACAGTTGTTGCGCGCGCGCCATTGACATGCCGTTTCGAAGCCCCGCAACGATGGATGCTTGGGATTCTCAAAATGAGGAGCGCATAGCGATTGCTAGCACAGGATTTCAGCTGCAAATATGCATGAAATCGAGTACTGAAAGGCGGTAGGTGCTATGAAGATTTCAGGCCGCGCCTGAGGCTGCAGCACCGGGAGGGAATTCCCAGCTTCGGGTGCTGTCTGCGCTGGCCAGTTGCTGCTGCAGCCGCTGCCAGTCGAAACCGGGTCCGGGGTCCTGCTTGCGTCCGGGTGCGATGTGCTCGTGCCCGGCGATGTAGCGCACCGGATAGTGCGCCGCGATGGCCATGCAAAGCTGCTGCAGGGCCTGGTACTGCGGAGCTTCAAAGCTCAGGCCTTCCAGGCCTTCGAGTTCGATGCCGATGGAGTCGTCGTTGCAGCGCTCGCGCCCGCGCCACTGGCTCACGCCGGCATGCCATGCGCGGTCGTCGCAACTGACGAACTGCCAGATCTCGCCCTGGCGCGTGATAAAGAAATGCGACGAGACTTCGAGGCCGCGAATGCCCTGGTAATAGGGGTGGGCGTCCCAGTCCAGCTGATTGGTGAACAGTTGCTGCACCGCGCCTGTGCCGTACTGGCCAGGAGGCAGGCTGATGGAGTGGATGACGACGAGGTCGATCTGCGCATCCGCGGGGCGAGGGCCGAAATTGGGAGATCTCAGCTGACGCGCCGCACCATACCAGCCGGCCTGCCAGGGCAGGGCCAGGGGGGAGGAAAGAGGCGTGGAATCAGACATTGTCGCTCTGGTGTTTGCTGCCTTCGGCCGGCAGGTCTATGCCCAGACGGTCGATGCGGTAGCGAATCTGGCGCAGGCTGATGCCCAGTCTGGCCGCCGTGGCTGTGCGGTTGAAGCCGTTGTCCTGCAGGGCTCTGACCAGGATGCTGCGCTCCTGCTCATCAAGCCAGCCTTGCAGATCCTCCGGCAGCGTGGCCGGACTGCCTGCGTGCTGAGCGTGCGGCGGCGGTGCGCTCGATGCCCAAGCGCCCGAGGAAGCCGCTGCCACCACACCAGCGCACTCGGCCGGCACGCCGGATTCGGGCAGACGCAGCGGGCCTTCCTCGCCCAGTGCAATGGCGCGGTGCAGCACGTTCTCCAGCTCGCGCACATTGCCAGGCAGCGGGAGCCGGGCTATCTGGCTCAGGCTGATGTCGTCCAGCTCCGGCGTAGCCAGTCCGGACTCGCGGGCCAGCTTTTGCAGCAGGGCCTGGCATAGCTGGCCCAGGTCTTCACGGCGCTCGCGCAGCGCGGGCAGCTCGATTTCGATGACATTGAGGCGATAGAACAGGTCCTGGCGGAAATTGCCTGCCTGCACTTCCGCTACCAGGTCGCGGTGGGTGGCGCTGACGATGCGCACATCGACGGCTTCTTCCTGGGTGCTGCCCAGCGGACGAATCTTGCGCTCCTGAATGGCGCGCAGCAGCTTGGCCTGCATGGCCAGGGGCAGGTCGCCGATTTCATCGAGAAACAAGGTGCCGCCCTGCGCGGCCTGGAAGTAGCCGGGCCTGTCCTGCGTGGCACCGGTGTAGGAGCCCTTGCGGGCACCGAAGAACTCGGCTTCGAGCAGGCTTTCCGGAATGGCGCCGCAGTTGACTGCGACCATGGGGCCGCCGGCCCGCTGGCTGCAGCCGTGCAGGGCGCGTGCCACCAGTTCCTTGCCCGTGCCGGATTCACCGTGGATCAGCACGGGAGCCATGCCTTTGGCGACCTTGGCAATGCGCTGCTTGACCAGTTGCATGGCCTGAGATTTGCCAACCAGAGCCTCCAGGGCGCCAGCTGGCGTTCCCGCACCAGTGCCACTGGCGGCCGAGCTGTCGCTGGCCTGCGGGTTGCCGGGCTTGGGCACTGCGCCAATGCCTTGCACGGCCGAAGCCACGACCTGACGGAACTGGCGCAGGTCCACGGGCTTGGTCAGATAGTCGAACGCGCCCGCGCGCAGGGCCTCGACGGCGTTTTCGGCAGAGCCGTAGGCCGTCATGACGATGCAGCGCTCGCTGCGCGACTGATCGCGCAGCTGCAGCAGCAGCTCCATGCCGATCCCGTCGGGCAGGCGCATATCGGTAATCAAGACATCGAAATTGCGGCCTTGCAACTGAGTCATGCCTTCCTGGACCGAGCCCGCGGTTTCCACGCGGTAGCCTTCCCGCAACAAGGTCAGCTCGTAGAGCGTGCGCAGATCCGGTTCATCATCGACCACGAGAATGCTGGCCGCTGCGGATGAGTGAGGCGATGATGTCACTGGGCTTACACCATGATCGAGTCAAACAGGGAGTGGCTCGCGAGGGATGAAGGGCCGCTGCGCAGAGTCACGATAAAGGCATTGCCGTTCACCTCGCCTTGCGGTGTGCTGCGAGCCAGGCGTTGATAGCTGATGGAGGCATCGTAGCGCTGGCACAGCTCGCGGCATATATAGAGTCCGAGGCCGCTGGAGCGGCTTTGAGAGGAGAAGAACGGCTCGAACAGATGGCGCTCGACGCTGGACTCCAGCGGCGCTCCATCACTCCAGACCATGAACCAGCAGGTGTCGTCCTGCGGTGCGAGACCCTGGATCTGACCGTTCAAGGGCCCGTGGCCGCTGATCAACTGCAGGCCCGCTTCATTGCCGGCATGGCTGCGGTGGCGCTGGGCATTGTCCAGCAAGTTGATCAGCACGCGGCGCAGATGCTCTTCATCGAACAGGATATGGCGGGCCGTTGCATTGAGCCGCAGCAGAAGCTGGCGCGGCGGAGCGGCCTGTATGCGCCATTCATGGCTGATCTGGGCCAGCAGGGTGTCCAGCGGCAGCGACTGGCCCTGATGGGTTTCTGCGCCCTGTTGCACGCGCGCCAGGTTGAGGATTTCTTCGGCGATGCGGGCCAGTCGGTCGGCGTTCTGCCCCACGATCCGGCATAGCTGTTGGGGACCGGGCTGGCTCGCCAGGTCTTCGGCCAGCAGCGCATTGGCCTGGGTGATGGCGGCCAGCGGGTTGCGTATTTCGTGGGCCACGGCAGCCGACATACGGCCCATGGAAGCCAGCTTTTCGGTGCGCAGCTGCGCTTCCATTTCGCGCAGGTCGTGAAGAAACATGACGCAAAGCGAGTGGCTGGCTTGCGCCTGCGGACCCTCGTCCAGATAGGGTGCCGAAACTTCGGTGATGCGTGTGCGCACATGCATGCCCGTGGCGCCGTGTCGTTCATGAGCCTGCAGGTGAATCGTGGCGGACAGCGGGCGGGCATGGGCAAAGCTGGCTTGTGTTGAATGCGCCAGCGGCTCCCACCAGCTGTGGGCCTGCAGGGAAAAAGGCTGGGGGTGATCTATGGGCAGGCCCAGCAGCTGCAAGGCAGCTGGGTTGGCCTGCAGAACCAGCAAGCTCGAGTCGACCACCAGCACGCCGTCGGAGAAGTGGTTGATCACCAGACTGTTGACCTGCTCCTGGGTCTGGGTGCGCAAGCGGTTGAACAGGGCCTGGGAACGCTCGCGCCGGACACGCTTGGCCAGCTCGTGCGTGAGATAGGCCACGCAGAAATAGCCGGCGCAGGAAAAAGCCGTCTGGTAGTAAGACTGGGCGCCGTCGTTGAGCCCGCCATGGTATTGCCAGAAGGTGTAGGCCAGCGTCAGCAGCGTGATGCTGGCCGTGGTGCCAAAGGCCAGCATCAGTCCGCCCAGTGCCGAGGAGATAAGGACGGGAATGGCCAGCAGCGCGGTGTAGTTGAGCGAGCCGACCTGAAAGATCTGCAGCAGAAAGATCGCCGCAATGTCGACGCCGATCACGGGCAGCCATTGCAGGGCTGCGCGAGGCGCAGGCAAATGACGTCCGGCAGCCAGGCGCAGCACGACGGTCAGCGTCAGATAGGTGACGCAGATCAGCCAGGCCAGGGGAGAGCTGATGTTCTGCAGCTGCAGATTCAGCGTCTGCAGCAGCACCAGGGCCAGCGCCAGAAGCACGCGGCCGCTGAGGAAGGCCTGCCACAGGCGCACGAACGGGGCATTGAGACTGGCGTCCGCGCGCCGGCTGATGGCTTCATCGAGCGGGATGGCGGTGTGCTGCCAGGGCGAGGCGGAGTTCACCATGCGGTCAGTGGCGGGCAGTGTCTTGCTGGGCCAGGCGGCGGTGTTCTGCGCTGCAGAAGATCTTGCCCGAGGCGTCGCTCACGGCATCTGCTTGCGGCAGGTGAAGGCCGCAGTGAGCGCAAGCTACCATGGTCTGTGCCTGCTTGGGGGTGCTGGCAGGCCTGGTCTGCTCGGCCACTTCTGCGCGGCGTTTGCTGCGCCAGATTCCGACAGCCACCACCACGACCAGCAGGACCAGCAAATACTTCATGCTGCGCGCTCCAGCAGGACTTCAATCACAAACCGCGAGCCGGCATAGGCCAGCAGCAAAAAGATGGCGCCGATATAAAGAACACGTACGGCGCTCTGGCCGCGCCAGCCGAATCGCTTGCGGCCGAACAGCAGCACGGCAAATGCCAGCCAGGACAGCAGGGAGAAAATGGATTTGTGATTCCACACCCATGCCTTGCCGTAGAGCTGCTCGCCAAACAGCCAGCCTGCGGCCAGTGTGGCGGTCAGCAGCACAAAGCCTGCTCCGACAAAACGGAAGGTCAGCCGCTCCAGCGTCAGCAGCGGCAGTCCGCTGTCATGGTCGCCGCCCTGGCGCATCTGCCGCTCGGCATGGCTCATCAGCGCACCATGAACGACGGCTGCGGCAAACAGGCCGTAGGAAGCAATACCCAGAGCCAGATGCAGCGGCAGCCAGGGCGAAGCGTTGACGTGCAGCGGTGTGCCGGGGAACACCACGGCCAGAAGCACGGCCACGCTGCCCAGCATGGACAGAGGCCAGCGCGAGCGCAGCTGCGGATAGAGCTGCTGCTCCACCACATAGACGGTCAGCACCAGCCAGGCAGTGATAGAGAGTGCAGGAGCAAAGCCGAAGTGCGGCAGCTCGCCAAGCAGACCCCAGCCCAGCAGCAGGGCATGCAGTGCCCAGGCCAGGCGCAGGCAGCGACGGGCACCGGCTTCTTGCAGGTGCTGGGTGGCAAGTGCAGGAATGGCGTAGGCAATGGCTGCGGCCATGGCCAGGATCCAGCCAATGGGGCCAGCTGCGGTGAGCGGTTGGGAGAGCATGCTTTCTATGATAGTGCCGCTGGCCCGCACTCATCTTTTGCAGGCCGCTGCCGTCCGGCAATTTTGTGCATAAAGCACTGCCTGAACCCGGTCATGAGCGTGGGTTTGAGCGCTTGCGAGCAGATCGTCGACTTTCGAGCCCGTTCTTCAAGGATTTTCTCCAGCCGGGCGATGCCTCCAGTCTTCCCGCCCAGCCGGCCAGTCCTGCGCCACGAGCAAGGACTTGCAGCAGAGCTCGATTCAGGTCCATTCAGGTCCATTCAGGTCTATTCAGGACCGGCCTGGTCTCTTTTTCGAGGGAGCTGTGGGGCAGGGCGCAGCGACCTTGCACGCCTGAGGCAGATCACGGACAAGCCTGCGGGGCATCGTCAATCAAGGGCAGCGGGTAAAATGCCTGTTCATGCAGCTTCGCCTCGCCTGAGCTGGGTTCGCAAGCTGCCCGGAGAGTCGTGCTGCGCGCTCGCGCACGACTCCCGTCCATCCATAACTTTCGAATGCTTTTTGCTTATGGCCTCCGCACTCACCGATAAACTCTCGCGCCTTGTCAAAGAGATGCGCGGCCAGGCCCGCATCACCGAGTCCAATGTGCAGGACATGCTGCGCGAAGTGCGCATGGCCTTGCTGGAGGCCGACGTGGCCCTGCCCGTGGTGCGCGACTTCATTGCCCGCGTCAAGGAAAAGGCGCTGGGCCAGGAAGTCATCAGCTCGCTGCAGCCCGGCCAGGTGTTGGTGTCCATCGTCAACAAGGAGTTGGCGGCGACCATGGGCGAAGGCGTGGCCGACATCAACCTCAATGCCCAGCCTCCCGCCGTCATTCTGATGGCGGGTCTGCAAGGGGCCGGCAAGACCACCACCACGGCCAAGCTGGCCAAGCATCTGATCGAAAAGCGCAAGAAAAAGGTGCTCACGGTCTCGGGTGACGTGTATCGCCCTGCGGCCATCGAGCAGCTCAAGACCGTGACGGCCCAGGCTGGCGCCGAGTGGTTTCCCTCCACGCCGGACCAGAAGCCTCACGATATCGCCGTGGCCGCGATCGACTACGCCAAAAAGCATTTCTTCGATGTGCTGCTGGTGGATACGGCCGGCCGTCTGGCCATTGACGAGCTGCTGATGGCCGAAATCAAGGATTTGCACGCCACGCTCAAGCCCGTCGAAACCCTGTTCGTGGTCGATGCCATGCAGGGCCAGGATGCGGTCAACACGGCCAAGGCCTTCAAGGAAGCGCTGCCGCTGACCGGTATCGTGCTGACCAAGCTCGATGGCGATTCGCGCGGCGGTGCTGCGCTGTCGGTGCGCCAGATCACGGGCGCGCCCATCAAGTTCGCCGGTGTCTCGGAAAAGATCGACGGCCTGGAAGTCTTCGATGCCGACCGCCACGCACAGCGCGTGCTGGGCATGGGCGACATCGTGGCCCTGGTCGAGCAGGTCACCAAGGGCGTGGACATGGAAGCCGCGCAGAAGATGGCCGAGAAGCTCAAGAGCGGTGACGGCTTCGACCTCAACGACTTTCTGGCCCAGCTGCAGCAGATGAAGCAGATGGGCGGTCTCTCGACCCTGATGGACAAGCTGCCCGCCGAGCTGGCCGGCAAGGCCGGTCAGGTCGATATGGACAAGGCCGAGCGCGAGATCAAGCGCAAGGAAGGCATCATCTGCTCCATGACCTTCAAGGAGCGCAAGAACCCCGCCCTGATCAAGGCCACGCGCAAAAAGCGTATTGCCGACGGCGCCGGCGTGCAGGTGCAGGAAGTCAACCGCCTGCTCAAGGAGTTCGAGCAGATGCAGACCATGATGAAGAAGTTCAAGGGCGGGGGTCTGATGAAGATGATGAAGAAGATGGGCGGCATGAAGGCCATGAAGGGCATGATGGGCGGCGGCGGCATGCCCAAGCTGCCGTTCTGATATTTGATCCCCCTGAGCCGCTGCGCGGCTTCCCCTGGCCGGGCGTCCCCAAGGGGGACAACAGCCTCGCTGTCCCTGAGTTGGGGTGTGCTTGGTTTGAGATCAGCGATCTATATAAAGTGAGCTGCTTGCGCTTGTTGTTCATGGGTTTGGATGAAAAATGCATCTAAATCAAAGGAATGACGAGCGAGAGCAGCTCACTTTTTTGTAAAGAAGCGCAGTAATTGCGGGTAGAAGGTGGCTGTATGGGCGGCTTTCTGAGAACATGCCTTTCCATGAAGCTACAAGACAGGACTTTCGTGGAGGCGGGTCAGCGGCAACCTCTGC
Organism: Comamonas sp. NyZ500; assembly: GCF_016772095.1. Taxonomy (NCBI): domain Bacteria; kingdom Pseudomonadati; phylum Pseudomonadota; class Betaproteobacteria; order Burkholderiales; family Comamonadaceae; genus Comamonas; species Comamonas sp. NyZ500. The sequence goes on from NZ_JAEIJE010000009.1 coordinate 12,334, forward strand.
CTCAATGTCTGGAGCGCCGCGGCGCGCTGATGCTGGCGGGTTCGCTGCTTGCGGTGCTGGCAGGGTGTTCCACCACCAAAGACAAGCCCCGGCCTGCTGCGCAAGGCGGATCTTCCGTGCGCCCGGCCAATGCCCTGAGTCTGGATGCAGAGCTGCGCGAGTCGCTGCTGGCGCGCACCATGCTGGTGGTCAACACGCCTTACACCTATGGCGGCAACTCGCCTGAAGGCGGTTTTGACTGCAGCGGCCTGATTCAGTGGGCCGTGGGGGGCATCACGGAAATGCGCCTGCCCCGCACCACATCGCAATGGGCGCAGGCCAGCAACCCGGTGGACGGACGCGATCTGATGCGCGGCGACTTTGTGTTCTTCAACACTCTGGGCGGGCGCTATTCCCATATGGGAATTTTTGTGGGCAACGGACAGTTTGTGCACGCGCCGTCCAGCGGCGGAACGGTGCAGCGGGTACGCATGGACAATGTGTACTTCGCCAAGCGATTCACGGAAGCCCGAAGCATCTTTGCCTGAACGCCTGCGCTGCGGATGTAAAAAGGGACTGCCTGGCAGTCCCTCGGTTTTTGCGGGGGGCCTGCACTTATGCCGCAGGCTCGGAGGCGGGCTTTGCCTCATCGCCGGTCAGCGGCAGATTCCAGCTCATCGCATGCCAGGGGTGCTGCTCCTGCGTCACCCATTGCGCCACTTCCTCGGTCGTGAAAGCCTTGCCCAGCACATCGCTGCGGCCTTGTGCCAGCCATTGAGCGCGGCCCTGGGCATAGGCCTGGCCGAAAGCAAGCCAGCTGTCGAAGCATTGCTGGGCGCGCTGGGCGTTGAGCTGAAGGATATCCCAATGCAGGGCTTCGTCCGTCCATTCCAGCAGCCTGGCGCTGCGCACAAAAAAGGTCACGCGCGCGCAGGCAAACGCCATTGCGGCGCGCACGTCGTCGCTGCGCTGCAGGCGCTGCAGATCCAGCATGAACCAGCGCTGGCGCAGTGCGTCGGGCAGTTGCTGGCGCACCTGTTCGTCGCTGAGGTCGGTGCGCAGGCCAAGATGGTGCAGGATCATGGGGCGCAGCTGTCTGGCCAGCGCATCGTCAGCGCCATGCAGATCGCTGGCAAAGCCGCCTTGCATGGCGTGGTAGGCCATGGGGTGGGCCAGGGCCAGGGCCCAGTTGCGCTCCTGGCTGCCCGCCTGGTAGCTGATGATGTCGCCGCGCTGCTTGGCCTCCTTGAGGCGCTTGAAGCCGCCGCGCAGCACCCAGTAGATCAGGGCCACGATGAGAAAAAAGATCGTCCATCCGCTCATGTGCGAACTCCTGGGCGACCGGGACGCTTTTTGGCCATCAGCAAGCTCTGTTTCAGTGCGGCGGATTTGGGCATGCGTTCAATGACTTCGCTGTCCAGCGAGTCCTTGCGTGCCGCCACCATCCACTGCATCAGTGGTGACTGCAGATTGAGCCGGGGCAGCAGGGCGGGGTGCTGCTGCATCAGCCACAGTTGCTCGTCGTCGGTCTGCAGCTCCTGCACCGAGCACCAGGGCGCCAGCCCTGGATGGGACTTCAGCAGCTCGGGCGGGCGGCGCACAATGCCCATGGACAGCGCGTCCTCGGGCACCTCGTCATTGAGCGGCAGATGGTTGAGCAGAGTCACCACATCGGGCATATAGCGCGCAATCGGCGGTCGGTTCTGCTTGCCCTTGATCTGCTCGATCTGAAGCTTGCCGTCCTTTTGCACATAGGCATTGACGGTGATGCGGGGCTGTGCAGTGCCCGTGCGGTAGCTGAACAGCCGCATGCGCCCCGACTCGAGACCCTCGGCGTAATGTTCTCCATAGCCGCCGGTGAAGGACTTGCGGTTGGCAAACTGGCCCACGCAGTGGCCCATCATCTGGCTTTCATAGGCCATTTCCTGGCGCATCTGCGCACTTGTGCCGTCAAACTCCACAAAGGTACCGTGCTGGCCACGCAGCAGCCCGTGCACGGCGCTCTGGCTGTGCTCGACCCGGCCGCTGTTCTGTTTTTTCTCGAAAGCCAGATGCTCCAGCGTCCAGCGCGCCAGCGCCTGTGGGCAGTTCACGCGCTGCAGCTTGCCTTCGAGAGAGGTGCCCTTGCGGGTGGAGAGAAATTCCACCAGCCGTGTCTCCAGTGCCAGCAGGGCCGCGCTGTCGGGCTGCACCCACCAGAGCTCGGGCAGCTCGAAGCCGGCCTGCCTGCGCTCCAGCCGCTCCAGCGCCCAGGCCGGCGGCTGCTGACGGCCGGCCAGCTCCTGCAACTGCCGGACGTCGGCAATGCGCAGCACGGCAGGCTCGTCGGCCTGCAGATTGCCCACCACATGGCGGTAGAAGTGGTTGCCCAGCCAGACCGCGACATCGGCTGCGTCGCCGCGCTCTGCGCTGCGCTCCTTGATGCGCTGCTTGATGGCCGGGGCGTTGACGACATCGCGCGCCTTGTAGGCACTGGCGGCAGCGGCTTTTTCGACGACCTGATTCACCAGAATTTCCACCATGGTTTGCGACCCGATGCCGCAGCGCCGGCCTGGGCGTCGCGCTCGGTCAGCTTGCGCTCGGCACGCTCTATGCCGGACTGCGACATGCGCCGCTCGTCCTCGTCGTCGTCCTTGTCCAGATAGCTGTTGGCCTGCTTGTGCAGTGCCACGGATTCCTCCAGCAGCTCGGGGTAGGCTTCCAGCGCACAGGCCAGGCGGCGCAGCGGATAGCAGTCCTGCAGCGCAATGACTTCTTGCTGATGCGCGCGCAGGCGCGGCAGCACCAGCTCGGGGCGTGTGCTGGAGAAAAAGTCCAGCATGGACATCAGGGACGCCAGGTAGTTGCGGCGCACGTCGCGCTGCTCGTCTTCATCCAGGTCGTGGAACCATTGGTCCAGACGCTCCATCCAGATGCTGATCTCGTCATCGCGGTTGAGCTTGTAGAGCGACAGGGCGACGGTGGAGAAGTAACGCGTGGGTTCATGGCGGCTGTAGCCATGCTCCTGGGCGAAATGCCACAGGCGCTCGGCCTCGACCACGGTCTGCGCGTCGTCATCCTTGCCCACGGCACACCACAGCAGGCCGTTGTGATGCTCGGCAAACGGGCTGCTGCCCAGTCCCTTGTGGTGCAGCTCGGCGGCCTCGTCGTAGCGGTCCATGAAGCGGTACTTGATGGCCAGGTTGTTGCAGAGCATGGAGTACACATGCAGGTCGCCATCCTTGAAGCGGCCCTGGCCAGTCGCCCAGAAATGCTCGAAGCGGGCGAGACCCTCCTCGTAGTAGCGGACGACCAGAGGCTCGCGCACCTCCTGCGCAGGCACTTTCTTCTTGCCACCCATCAGCGGTGCCAGATCGTCTGCATCGTCAAGGACCACGCCGGCGGCGTAGCACCAGTGCGCGCCATGGCCCTGGGGAAAAGGCCGAGCCAGCGCTTCTTCCAGCGGCAGCGCGGCAAAGCGGGCAGCCCAGAGCGCGGGCAGCTTGTCGCTGTCGGCCATCTCGGGGTGCTGGCCCACGCCAATTTCCAGCAGCGGCAGAGCCTGCTCCATCTGGCGCTTGCGTGCCAGACGCAGGCCGTCGAGCAGAGCCAGCACCGGATGCGCCGGCTGGGCTGCGCGCACCATGTTCAGATAGAAATCCGCCGGATGCAGCGGCCTCTCTTCTTGCGCGAGCAGCTGGCGCATGTCCTCGTCGGTCTGGCCAATGGCCAGAACCAGGGCCCAGGTGATGGCGTTTTCCGGGTCGTTGCTGAACTGCTTCTTGGCGAGCTCGAAGGCGGCCACGGCCGAGACGGGACGAGCGTGGAGCACGCTCTGAAGCGCCAGATCGGCGGCTTGCTTCAGGCGCCCGGTCTGCTCCAGCCAGCCCAGCCAGGAGGCGGTGAAGGGATCGCCCGAGTCATCCGTCAGTCCGAAGTGTCCCTGAGGGGCCAGCTGCAGAGCTGCCTCCAGCTGACCGGCCTGAGCGCAGGCCTGGGCCTGCAGCCGCACGATCTTGACCTGGCGATGCGCCTTGACGGCTTGCGATGGTGGCGGGTTCTCCAGACGGGCGAGCTGTTGCTCACAGGCCATGAGCAGGGCTGGCAGGCTTTGCGGGGCCAGCGGCAGCACATGGTCGGCCAGCGTCATCCAGCGGTCAAAGTCCACCTGCTGATCGGGCGCGGCATCGCGCAATATATTGATGGCGTTCTGCACGAGGCTGGCTGACTCGCTGGTGTGGCCGCTTTTGTGGGCCATTTCCGCCTTGCGAACGCAGAGGATGGCATCGAGATAGGCCGCATCTTCGGCCAGGTCGGGGTTGCGACGCTCCTGGGTGCGTTGCAGCTCAAGGCCCGTGGCCGCAGCTTCCCAGGCCTGGAGCTGAGAGGCCATCCAGTGCCAGCCATGCCAGTAGTTGTCGCTGTCCACATCCTCGGGCAGCCGGGCAATGGCCTGTGCCGTCGAACCCAGCAAGGCTTGCGCGGAGGGCTGGTCAAAGCCCATGCGGCTCTGGATGTCGCTGAGGCTCAGGCGCAGCGCGGCTTCTGCGGGACTCAGTTCGTCGGCAGCGGCCAGGGCAGTGCCGCGATGCTGCTGCAGCAGCTTGTTAGCCGCTTCGGGCTGATCGAGGTAGAGCCAGAAGTCGTGAACGCGCTCGAGCTCCTGCACGGTGGCAGGGGCAAAGTTCTGCTGCCCCATCAATTCCACCGCAGCGGCGATGCGCTCCTGACGGCTGATGCTGCCGGGCTTGTCGTCGTTGTAGTCGTTCAGTAGCTCATGGGCTTGATCCAGCAGGGCGTAGATGGCATCGCCCTGCAGTGCGGCAGTTTGGTTCATGGTGTCCAGAGTTCAATCCGAGGCAGCTTGGCCCCAATAGGCCACCATCCTAGCGGCGGATTGAAGAGGTGTGTGCCATCCGGCAAGGCATCACCATTTGTTACAGAATTTATAACCAGTCATGAAAAAAGCCTGCCTTGGCATTGCCGGCAGGCTTTGTGTGGATGAGGCCGGGGACTGTCGGGCTGTCAATCCTTGACCAGGACTTCGCCGCGCAAGGTGTAAGCCTTGGCTTCGGTAATCTTCACATCCACCATCTGTCCGATCAAACGCTCGTTGCCGGGGAAGTTGACCACGCGGTTGCAATAGGTGCGGCCCATCAGCTCGCTGCCGTCGCGCTTGCTCACGCCTTCGACCAGCAGGCGTTGCACCGTGCCGACACGCTCTTCGCTGATCTCCTTGATGTTGGTGTTGATCACGGCCTGCAGCTCCTGCAGGCGGCGCAGCTTGACTTCGTGCGGCGTGTCGTCGTGCAGATTGGCAGCAGGCGTGCCGGGGCGGGGGCTGAAGATGAAGCTGAACGAGTTGTCGAAGCGCACATCGTGGATGAGCTTCATCATCTTCTGGAAGTCCTCCTCGGTCTCGCCGGGGAAGCCCACGATGAAGTCGCTGCTCATGGCCAGATCGGGGCGGATGGCACGCAGCTTGCGGATGGTGCTCTTGTATTCCATGGCCGTGTAGCCGCGCTTCATGGCCATGAGGATCTTGTCGCTGCCATGCTGCACGGGCAGATGCAGATGGCTGACCAGTTGCGGAATCTTGGCGTAGGCCTCGATCAGGCGCGGCGTGAACTCGTTGGGATGGCTGGTGGTGTAGCGGATGCGTTCGATGCCGGGAATCTCGGCCACATATTCCAGCAGCAGCGCGAAGTCGGCCATCTCGCTGCTGTCGCCCATCTTGCCCAGGTAGGCGTTGACGTTCTGGCCCAGCAGCGTGATTTCCTTCACGCCTTGCTCGGCCAGGCCCGCGACTTCCACCAGCACGTCCTCGAAGGGGCGGCTGACTTCTTCGCCGCGCGTATAGGGCACGACGCAGTAGCTGCAATATTTGGAGCAGCCTTCCATGATGGAGACAAAGGCCGAAGCGCCTTCCACGCGCGCCGGCGGCAGGTGGTCGAACTTCTCGATTTCGGGGAAGGAGATATCGACCTGGGGCTTGGCCTTGGCCGCGCGCTGATTGAGCAGCTCGGGCAGGCGATGCAGGGTCTGGGGGCCGAAGACCACGTCCACGAACGGAGCGCGTTTGATGATCTCGGCGCCTTCCTGGCTGGCCACGCAGCCGCCCACGCCGATCAGCACGCCTTTTTCCTTGAGATGGCGGATGCGGCCCAGATCGCTGAATACTTTTTCCTGGGCCTTCTCGCGCACCGAGCAGGTGTTGAACAGAATCAGATCGGCCTCGTCCACGTTCTGTGTGGGCTCGTAACCCTGGGCCGCACCCAGCACATCGGCCATCTTGTCCGAGTCGTACTCGTTCATCTGGCAGCCAAAGGTTTTGATAAAGACTTTCTTGCTCATGGGGCGCTCTTGTCAGGTGGGCTTGCAGAGTCTGCAAGCACAAAGTGATAGCGGCTAGCGCTTGCCATCACTCGATTTGGATATGGAAACAGTTCGAAAAGCTTGCTGAAAAAGCGCAAGCAGCTCGTCAATTAATAGCGGCCGGCGCGGGCCGGACTCAGCTGCCGAACACGCGCTGCAGCAGGGTGCGCGGCTGGATCGGCTTGTATTTCTCGATTTCGGCCGGGGTCAGAATCCAGGCCGTGTGCAGACCCTGCGTCTGCGGCTCGATCACATAGCCCACCAGCAGCTTCTGGCCTGCATAGTTGCTGGCAAAGACCAGGCTGCGTTCGCGGCTGAACAGGCGAAAGCCTGGCGTGGTGCGAATGGTCGTGCCGTTGATGGCCACTTCGGGGAAGTTGGTGACCGTCAGTTCGCCGAACTGCGCCGTGGGCGGAAAGTTGCGCGTGTCGTCCGAGGGCAGGCCCTGGGCCAGGGCCGGCAGGCCGGCGCTGGCGGCAGCGGCCAGCAGGGCGCAGGCCACGAAGCGGCGGCTGATGAGGTCGGTGGTGCAGCGGTTCATGGTGTATATCCAGGGGCTGATCGTGGGGCGGTCAGAGCTGGAGTCATGGCCGCAATGCCGTGATTCTAGAGGCTGGCGCTTGGCAGCAGGGCTTGCTCAGGCTTTGCCGCCCGCAGCATAGAGCACGGCCTTGGGCGGACGGCACAGCCCCCAGAAGCGCAGGCCCGTCAGCTCGGCCATGCGCACGCCCATGGAGGTGGGCGCGGAAATCGTGGCCAGCGCCGCGATGCCGACCTTGGCGCATTTGCGCACCAGTTCATGGCTGCCGCGGCTGGACAGCAGCACAAAGCCGGGCTCGCCGAGGCGGCCTGTGCGGGCCAGCCGGCCGACCAGCTTGTCCAGCGCATTGTGGCGGCCCACGTCTTCGAGCACATCCGTGATGTCGCCGGCCAGCGTGGCCCAGCCTGCGGCATGGATGGCGCCGGCCTCGGCATTGAGAATCTGGTGTGGCGGCAGGGCGTCAATCGCCTTGAGCACGGTGGCTGCGTCGACCTGCTCCAGCCAGTCCTGGGGCGGCAGGGCATCAAACGACAGATCCAGCGCCGCAAAGCTCTCGACTCCGCAGACGCCGCAACCCGTGCGGCCCGTCATGCTGCGGCGTTTGTCCTTGAGCCGGGCAAAGCAGCGCGAGGCGATGTCGAGCTGCACTTCCATGCCGTCCATGCCTTCGGGCAGGCCGGCCGCAGCGGCAGACACAGGGCGGGCTTCGATGCCGTAGCAGTCAGCGGCGCTGTCGATGATGCCCTCGGTCAGCGCAAAGCCCAGCGCAAAGTCCTCCACATCGGTGGGCGAGCCCATCATCACCGCATGCGAGATGCCGTTGAAGACCAGCGCGATCGGCACCTCGGCCGCCAGCACGCGCTCCTGCCGCTCCTGCTGCCCGGCGTTGAAGAAGCTCACGGCATGGGTGTGCAGCGGTGCTATCGGCTGGGCAGGGATGGGGCAGGCGGACTCGGTCATGGGCTGATGATAGTCAGCAGGCGCATCCCTTGCCGGCAAGGGGCGGACTCCGGCTCGGGGCTTTGCACAGCGGACCTAGGCCAGCAGCGGCAGCATCAGCGGGTTGATGCCGCTGCGCGCAAGCTCTTTTTCCTCCATCTCGGCATCCAGGGCCAGACTGGCCAGGTCGTCGGCCACCAGTTCCAGCTGGTGGTCCGCTTGCTGGTAGAAGGCCTTGAGATAGGTCTGGCATTCGTTGCAGCCCTCGGCCTTGATGGGCGCTTTTTCGTCTTCCAGGCACCAGTAGTCCAGTGCATGCGTGCTGTCGCAGTTGCTGCACTTGCTGCGCACCACATGCCACTGGCATTCGCACAGGCTGCATTGCAGATAGCGCACGCCGGCCTGGGCGCCGCCGAGCACCAGGCTGCCCGTGGGCACATGGCCGCAGACGGGGCAGAGATGGCGCGGCTCGCCCGGTTCGGCCCGGCCGGCAGCGGGCAGCTGGCTGGCCAGCTGGCGCCAGTACAGCGACAGCGCGCTCCACAGCAGCTGGGCCACGCCGGCTTCGGGCAGGACCGCGTCCTCGGCCAGGGCTTCGCTGCGCAGCGCCGTCAGCAGGGCGTCGGCCCAGGCTTGGCGCCGGGCTGCATCGGCCTGCTGCAAGCGCGCCAAGGCCTGGCCGATGGCGGCAGTCTGCATGCGGGGTTGCTGCGCCATGCGGTTCAGCAGCTCGTCGAGCAGGGCCAGCCAGTGGGCCGAACGCGGCCACAGGGCCGAATGCAGAGGTGCTTGCGGGCGCTGTTGCAGGGCCGTGCCCAGGCCGGCTGCTTCCTGCTCGGGCAGGGGCAGGGCCTCGGCCGTGGCCTGCTGGGCACCGGCCAGTTCGGCGGCCCACAGCAGATACTCGGCCATGGCATGGCCCTGGGCCAGATGCTGCAGGCGGCTGGCGCGAGCGGCATAGGGCAGTCTGGCGGCGGGCAGCCGCAGGGGGGCGATATGGCCCACACCGGGCGAGCGTTCGGATTCGGGAACCAGATGGATGCTCATCGTGTGCTCCCTGTCTTGGCCTTGCCTGCTGTCGCAGGTTTGGCGCTGATCTCCTCATGCCAGCGGTCATGATGGGCGCGGGCCCAGGCATGGCTGACATAGCCGGTGACCATGCCGCGTATCGATCCCTTGACCCAGAAGGCCAGATAGATATGGCCAAGGATCAGCAAGATCAGGCCCACGCCCGCCAGAGCGTGCAGCGCCAGCGCGACGCGCAGCACGGGAATCGGGAACAGATGGGCGAAGTAGGCGCGCCAGATCACCAGGCCCGTGAGCAGCAGCACGCAGATCAGGCTCATGATGCCCCAGAACAGCAGCTTCTGGCCGGCGTTGTACTTGCCGATGCGCAGCCGCCGGCTGTGGTCTCCCGCGACCACTGACTTCACGTTCTCCACCCAGATGCGGTCTTCCTTGACGAACAGGTTGTATTTCACAAAGCGAACGAACAGATAGACCAGTGCCACAAACACCACGATGCCGAAGAAGGGGTGCAGCAGCCGCGCTAGCTGCGGTGTGCCGAAGACGCTGTTGAGCCAGTTCAGGCTGGGAAACACCCAGGATAGGCCCGACATGGCGACCAGGAAGAAACACACCACCATGGCCCAGTGGCAGAGGCGATCGGGCAGCGGGGTGCGCAAGATCATGCGGTCTTTGTTCATGCCGTTTCTCCTTTCTTGGCGCGGTCCTCGCCCGCATCGTCTTCGTCGATCTCGTTGGGGCCGGCGGCCATATAGTGGGCCGCGGCACCGGCCAGCGTGGCCACGAAGCCCAGGGCCGCCAGCGGCTTGAACCAGCCCTTCCAGCCCTCGACCACGGCGCTGATCTTGGGGTCCCTGGGCAGCTTGTGATAGAGCTCGGGCTGGTCGGCATGGTGCAGCACATACATCACATGGGTGCCGTCCACGCCTTGCGGGTCGTAGATGCCGGCCTGGTCAAAGCCGCGGGTCTTCATTTCCTGCACGCGGCCTTCGGCCTTGACCAGCATGTCGTCCTTGCTGCCGAACGCGATGGCGCCCGTGGGGCAGGTCTTGACGCAGGCCGGCTCCTGGCCCACGGCCACGCGGTCCGAACACAGCGTGCACTTGTAGGCCTTATTGTCCTTTTTGCTGATGCGCGGGATGTTGAAGGGGCAGCCGGCCACGCAGTAGCCGCAGCCTATGCATTGCTCCGACTGGAAGTCCACGATGCCGTTGGCGTACTGCACGATGGCACCGGGTTGGGGGCAGGCCTTGAGGCAGCCGGGGTCTTCGCAGTGCATGCAGCCGTCCTTGCGGATCAGCCACTCCAGCTTGCCCTGCTCGTTGACGTACTCGTCAAAGCGCATCAGCGTCCAGCTCTCGGGCGAGAGATCGCGCGGGTTGTCGTAGACGCCGAAGTTCTCGCCCACATCGTCGCGCAGATCGTTCCACTCGCTGCAGGCCACCTGGCAGGCCTTGCAGCCAATGCAGATGCTGACGTCGATGAGTTTGGCGACCTCGGCCTTGTGGTCGCGGGCGTGGGCGGCGGGCGTGAGCTCGCTGGTGGCCGAGCGCCGCACGATATCTTGGGATTGCATGGTCATGGGTGCTCGCCTTATGCCTTTTCGATGTTGACCAGAAAGGCCTTGAACTCGGGGGTCTGGGCATTGGCATCGCCGATGCCGGGGCTCAGCGTATTGGCCAGATAGCCCTTGCGCGTCGTGCCTTCGTAGCCCCAGTGGCAGGGGATGCCGATCTGCTCGATCTCCTGGCCATCGACCTGCAGCGTCATCACGCGCTTGGTCACCACGGCCTTGCCCTTGATGTGTCCGCGCTTGCTGGAGACCCGGATCATGTCGCCGGCCTTGATGCCTTTCTTGTCGGCCAGCTTCTCGGACAGCTCGATGAACTGCTCGGGTTGCACGATGGCGTTCAGGCGCGAGTGCTTGGTCCAGTGGCGGAACATCTCGGTGATGGAGTAGGTCGTGGCCACATAAGGGAACTGCTCGCGCGAGCCCATGCGCGCCGCGTCGTCGGCGAACACGCGCGCCACGGGGCTCTTGCTGACCTTGGGGTGCAGCGGATTGGCTGCAATCGGGCTTTCGGTGGGCTCGTAGTGCTCGGGGAAGGGGCCATCGTTCATGCCCTTGGCGGAGAACAGGCGTCCCAGGCCCTCGGGCTGCATGATGAAGGGGCTCACACCGCTGTTGGGTGCGGCGGTCAGCGGATAGTCGGGCACGTCGGAGCCGCCCCATTTCCTGCCATCCCAGTGCAGGATCTGGCGCTTGGGGTCCCAGGGCCTGCCGGCCGGATCGGCCGAGGCGCGGTTGTAGAGCAGGCGGCGGTTGGCCGGCCAGGCCCAGGCCCAGCCCGGCGTGTTGCCCAGGCCGGTGTCGGTGTTGTCGCGGCGGGCCATCTGGTTGCCGGCCTCGGTCCACGAGCCGGCAAAGATCCAGCAGTAGCTGGAGGTCGTGCCGTCGTCGCGCAGCATGCCGAAGTCGGAGAGCAGCTCGCCCTTTTTGGCGATCAGCTTGCCGCTGTCGTCGAACAGGTCGGCCAGTGCGTAGCCGTTGGCTTCCTTGGCCACTTCCTCGGGATGGGGGTCGTGAGGGTCGTGGTAGTCCCAGCGCATATTCATCAAGGGCTCGGGGCAGGTGCCGCCTTCCTTGGCGTACAGCTCGCGCAGCTTCATGAAGATGCCGCCCAGGATGCGACCGTCGTGGCGCGCCTCGAAGGGCGGCTCCTGCGCGGCCCAGTGCCATTGCAGCCAGCGGCCAGAGTTGACGATGGCGCCGTTTTCCTCGGCAAAGCAGGACGAGGGCAGGCGGAACACCGTGGTCTGGATCTTTGCGGGGTCCACATCGTTGAACTCGCCGTGGTTCTTCCAGAAGGTGGAGGTCTCGGTCTGCAGCGGATCGATGATGACGAGGAACTTCAGCTTGGACAGGGCGTCGCGGATCTTGCCCGAGTCGGGCATGGCGGCCACGGGGTTGAAGCCCTGGGCGATGTAGCCGTTGACCTTGCCGCGATACATCAGATCGAAATAGGCCAGCATGTCGTAGCTGTGGTCCCACTTGGGCAGCCAGTCGTAGCCCCAGCTGTTCTCGCGCGTGGCGTGCTCGCCGTACAGATCCTTCATCAGGCTGACGAAGAACTTGGGCGTGTTCTTCCAGTAGTTGACCTGGCCGGGCAGGTCGGCCTTGGGCGTGGCGTCCGCCAGGTACTGCTCTATGGTCTGCTGCCTGTCCTCGGGCAGGTTCAGGTAGCCGGGCAGGCGCGTCGAGAGCAGGCCCAGGTCGGTATAGCCCTGGATGTTGGAGTGGCCGCGCAGCGCGTTAACGCCGCCGCCGGCCATGCCGATATTGCCCAGCAGCAGCTGGATCATGGCCGCGCCGCGGATGATTTGCGCGCCGGCCGTGTGGTGGGTCCAGCCCAGGGCATAGAGGAAGGTGGCTGTGCGGTCCGGCACGCAGGTGCTGGCCAGTTGCTCGCAGACATGCAGAAAGTCGGCGACCTGGGTGCCGGTGATGGTCTGCACCATCTCGGGCGTGTAGCGCTCCACATGCTTTTTCAGCAGGTTCAGCACGCAGCGCGGGTGCTGCAGGCTTTCGTCGGTCAGCGCATGGCCTTGGTCGTTGCGCTCATAGGTCCAGCTGGATTTGTCGTAGGCTTTTTTGTCGGCGTCGTAGCCGCTGAACAGGCCTTCGTCGAAGCCATAGTCCTCGCGCACGATCAGGCTGGCATTGGTATAGGCCTTGACGTATTCGTGCTGGATCTTGTCGTGCTGCAGCAGATAGTTGACCACGCCCATGAGAAAGGCGGCGTCCGAGCCTGCCCGGATGGGGGCGTAGAAGTCGGCTACCGAGGCCGTGCGGTTGAAGCGCGGGTCCACCACCATGAGGTGGGCCTTGTTGTGGATCTTGGCTTCGATGGCCCACTTGAAGCCCACGGGGTGGGCTTCGGCGGGGTTGCCGCCCATGACCAGGATCACGTTGGCGTTCTTGATGTCCACCCAGTGGTTGGTCATCGCGCCGCGACCGAAGGAGGGCGCCAGGGCCGACACCGTGGGGCCGTGGCACAGACGGGCCTGGCAGTCGAAGCCCACCATGCCCAGCGCGCGGCCGAAGCGGAAGTCCAGGATGCCGGTTTCGTTGGAGGCGGCCGACGAGGCCAGCATGCCGGTGCTGAGCCAGCGGTTGACGCGCTGGCCCTGGTCGTTTTTTTCGATGAAGTTGGCGTCGCGATCGTCCTTGAGCAGGCGCGCGATGCGTTCGTTGGCTTCGTCCCAGCTGATGCGCTTCCACTCGTTGCTGCCGGCCTCACGCACCTCGGGGTATTTCAGGCGCTGGTCGGAGTGGATGTAGTCCAGGGCACCGGCCCCCTTGGGGCACAGCGAGCCGCGGCTGACGGGGTGGTCTGGGTCGCCCTCGATGTGGAAGATCCGGGACTTGGCGTTCTTGGCGCCGTCACCCAGGCTGTACATCAGCATGCCGCAGCCCACCGAGCAGTAGGTACAGTTGTTGCGGGTTTCCTTGGCGCGCAGCAGCTTGTACTGGCGGGGCAATGTGGCCATGGCCACGGAGGGGGCAAAGCCCAGGGATGCAGCAGTGGCGCCGGTGACACCGGCACCGCACAGCTTGAAGAAACGTCTTCTGCCGTGATTCATCATGTGTTGTTTTCTTCAACCGCGCTCCCATGACCATGGAGGGCGTTAGGTTTGCAGGTGGCCGCATGCGCAGATGCAGCTACCCGTGAGCCGGGGGAACAGCCCGGACTCGGGGCCTCGACCTTGACGATTGCTCACGCATTGCCGGACCTCACGGGCCACGTCGAATGTTGAGGGATGCCAATGGCAAGCAATTGAGCCGGCTCGCACAGCCAGGCTCGCAAAGCGAGGAAACGCGACAAAAGCCCTCAAGCTTTTTGTCATATGACTTTTAGATAAAAGTCAAAGGATGGCGAATCTATTCAGTAAGCGAATGTTTGTCCAGCAAAGGCTAGCGCAGACCTCGGGTATGAGCTGGAAAATTCTTGATATGCATCAAGTATTTAGTCCAGCAGTGCCATCCCTTTGATCTGTGCATACACCGGCATGCCGGCCTGCAGTTGCAAGGCCTTGGCCGAGTGCCGGGTGATTCTGGCCAGCAGCCGGGTGCCACCCGCCTGCAGCGAGACCATGACCTGCCCCGGCCCGTCCTCGCGCAGGCCCAGCACCTGCACCGGAAGGATGTTGAGAATGCTGCTGCCCTCGGGCCTGAGCAGACTCAGGCTGACATCGCGTGCCTGCACGCGCAGCGGCACCGTGCTGCCCGGCTCGCGCGGTCTGGCCATGACGAGCTGCAGTTGTCCGCCGTCGAAGATCAGCGTGCTCAGATGGTCGGCAGCGTCATGGGCCTGCACCGTGGCATGGACCACGCTGGAGGCCACGTCGCCATGGGCCAGCGGCAGATCAAGGCTGGAGAGCAGTTCGGTGACGGAGCCCTGCGCCAGCACCTTGCCCGCGCCGAGCAGCACCATATGCTGGGCCAGGCGCGCAACCTCGTCCATGGAGTGGCTCACATAGATCACGGGAATCCGCAGATGCCGCTGCAACTGCTCCAGATAGGGCAGAACCTCGGCCTTGCGCTGGGCGTCGAGCGCGGCCAGGGGCTCGTCCATGAGCAGCACTTCGGGGCTGGTGGCCAGCGCTCTTGCAATCGCCACGCGCTGGCGTTCGCCGCCCGAAAGCGTGGCGGGCATGCGATCCATCAGATGGCTGATGCCCAGCAGCTCCACGGCCCGCTCCTTGGAGACCTTGCGGCGCTCCTGCGGCGTGCGCTTGAGACCGTAATCGATATTGCGCTGCACCGACAGATGCGGAAACAGGCTGGCTTCCTGAAATACATAACCGAGTGCGCGCTGGTGCGTTGGCAGCCATTGCCGGCTGGCGTCGTCCTGCCATACGGTCTGGTTGACGGTTACGCGACCTTGCGCCCGCTCCAGCCCGGCGAGGCTGCGCAGACAGCTGGTCTTGCCGCAGCCCGAAGGCCCGAACAGGGCCGTGACCCCCTGGCCGGGCAGTTGCAGATCCACATCGAGTTCAAAGTCCGGCCGGCTCAGCCTGAGCTGTGCGGTGATGAAATTGGTGGCTGTCATGCGCGGCGCTCCGCTTTGGGTTGCAGCCAGTTCAAAGCCAGCAGCACGATGAAGGAGAACACCACCATGCCGGCCGCCAGCATATGGGCGTGGCCGTACTCCATGGCTTCCACATGATCGTAAATCTGTACCGAGACCACGCGCGTGACGCCGGGGATGTTGCCGCCCAGCATCAGCACCACGCCGAATTCGCCCACGGTGTGGGCAAAGGTCAGCACGGCGGCGGTGATGAATCCGGGACGCGCCAGCGGCAGGGCCACGGTCAGGAAGCGGTCCAGCGGACTGGCGCCCAGGCTGGCGGCTGCCTCCATGGGGCGCGGGCCCAATGCCTCGAAGGCACGCTGCAGCGGCTGCACGGTGAATGGCATGGAGTAGATCAGCGAGCCGACCACGAGGCCGGCAAAGGTGAACGGCAGATTGCCCAGGCCCATGGCCTGCGTGAGCTTGCCTATGGGTCCATTGGGGCCCATGGTGACCAGCAGATAAAAGCCGATGACGGTGGGCGGCAGTACCAGCGGCAGCGCCACCACGGCACCGATCGGGCCACGCCAGCGCGAACGGGTATGGGCCAGCCACCAGGCCAGCGGTGTGCACAACAGCATGAGCAGCACGGTAGTCACGCCTGCGAGCTTGAGCGTGAGCCAGATGGCTGCGTAGTCTTCGGCATTCAGTTGCATGGAATCAAAAACAGGACTTGCGCAAACAAGCATGCACAACGAACATCTCTATCGGCAAAGCACCATGTCCGATCCGAATTTGCGCAAGTCGTAAAAAAAGACCCTTGGAGCGCCCAGCTTAGCCGAGCAGCGCCAAGGGTAGAGCGGATTGGTCTGAGCTCCAGGATTTGCCGGTCAAGCGTCAGAAGCTATAACCATAGGAGCGGATGATGTCATGTGCCTTGGGGCTGCGCAGGTACTTCATCAAAGCCGCAGCGGCTTCGTTGTCCTTGGCGCTGTTGAGCACAATGGCGTCCTGGCGAATGGGTTCATGCATGTTGCCGGGCACCTGCCAGGCCGAACCCTCGCGGATCTTGCCGTTCTCCATGACCTGGGACAGCGCCACAAAACCCAGCTGCGCATTGCCGGTGGCCGCGAACTGGTAGGTCTGGGCGATGTTCTCGCCCATCACCACCTTGGGCTGTACCTGTGCGCTCAGGCCCAGCTTGTTCAGCACTTCCATGGCAGCTGTTCCGTAAGGGGCCAGCTTGGGATTGGCAATCGCGATGTGCTTGTAGTCGCCGCTCTTGAGCACATCGCCCTTGTCGTCCACATAGCCGGCCTTGGGGCTCCACAGCACCAGCGTACCGATGGCGTAGGTGAAGCGCGAATCGGTCACGCCCTTGCCTTCCTTGGCCAGCTTCTCGGGTGTGGTGTCGTCGGCGGCCAGCAGAATGCCGAAGGGTGCGCCGTTGTTGATCTGGGCGTAGAACTTGCCGGTGGCGCCAAACGACAGCTCGGCCTTGTGGCCGGTATCCTTCTCGAACTCGGCCGCAATCTTCTTCATGGGCGCGGTGAAGTTGGCTGCCACGGCGACCGCCACTTCAGCGGCCTGCGCCTGCGCAGACCACAGGCCCAGCACGACTGTGCCGATCACGGCCGCAGAGCGAGCCAGTTGAAAGGAAAAACCGGTGGAGCGGGCAGTGATCTGAGTCATTGAAATTTCGCTATTCATTAATGGAATAGCGAGTGTAACGTGAATGAACAACTGAGGTCGAGCGAGGAAATTGGCTGTCAGGGCATGATGGCGGTCTATGTCAGACACAGAAAATTTCGAACAAGAACAATTGGATATGGCCGGCGACGAGGTAGTGCCGGGTGGCGCACTGTCGTCCGACTCGGTTTCCCAGGCGCTGGGCTATGACATGGCCGACCGTCGCATTGCCATCCTGCGCGGGATTGCGCAAAGCGGCTCCATCTCTCAGGCCGCACGCGATGTGGGCGTGAGCTACAAGGCGGCCTGGCAGGCCATCGATACCCTGACCAATCTGGCTGGCGTGCCGCTGGTTGAGCGCAGCGTGGGCGGCGCCGGGGGCGGTGGTGCACAGATCACGCCGGCGGGCGAGGAATTGCTGCATGCGGCCGAGGCCATGATGCGCTTGCGCAGCGAGTTGCTGCAGCGCATGCAGGCCGGCACGCCGGGTGGCGGGCAACCCAATCTGGGCCTGATGACCAGCATGCGCAATCAGTGGCCCTGCAGTGTGCTCAAGGTCGAGTCCATAGGAGGGCAGATCCGTGTCTGGCTGCGTGCCGCAAGCGATGCAGGCTCGGACTGGACGATTGCCGCGCGTATCACGCCCGAAAGCTATGAGCTGCTGGGTCTGGCACCCGGCGTGCAGGTGCTGGCACTGTGCAAGGCCACGGCCGTCAAGGTCTGGCTGGGGCAGGAGCGGCCTGTAGGGTCCACGCAGCCCATCAATATCTGGCCTGCCGTGGTGCAGCGCGCGACCTATGGCGCGGCCACGGTGACGGAAGAGAGCCTGGCTTCCGACGAAGCCATCTGTCGCTTGAGCTGGGGTGCTCAGATCGTGGGCTTTGCGCCGGCCATGAGCGGGCTGGTGGCCAATGACAATGTCTGGCTGGAGGTGGCCGAGTCTGCGGTAGTGGTGGCGGTGGCCTCCCACTGAAGCACGACTTGCGCAAATTCGGATCTGACTCGGTGTTTTGTCGGTAGGTACGCCTGTTGAGCATTCTTGTTTGCACAAACCAAAAAAAGACCGCCGGTCCTTTCAGACGGGCGGTCAAAAGGGAGTTTTCGGGCAACCGGACTCCCACGTTGAACTGAAATTTCTTAGTCCACTTTCAAGCCGATTTCCTTGATCAGCGGTGCAAAGCGGGCGCGTTCCTTGGCATGGTGGTCCACGAAGTCCTGGCGGCTCATGCGCGGCTCGGGCGTGGCGCCCAGACCCTGGATCACATCGACCACGCTTTTTTGCTCCAGTGCCTTGATCACGCTGGCGCGCACGGCATCCACCACGGGTGCGGGCGTGCCGGCCGGCGCGTAGACGCCGAACAGTGTGTCGGCATCGAAGCCCGGCAGGCCGCTTTCGGCCAGCGTGGGTACCTTGGGGTACAGAGGCGAGCGGTGCGGGCTGCCTATGGCCAGCAGCTTGAGCTTGCCGGCCTCGACCTGCTTGAGTCCCGGGCCCGGATCGAACCAGTATTGCAGCTGACCGCTGAGCACATCGGTCAAGGCCGGACCGGCACCCTTGTAGGGAATATGGCTGGCATCGACCTTGGCCGCGCGCTTGAACATCTCACCGGCCAGATGAGGCGAGCTGCCCGGGCCTGGCGAGCCGTAGGACAGCTTGCCCGGATTGGCCTGCAGGTGCTTGATGAAGTCCTGCACATTGCTCACGGGAAGGCTGGGGTTGGTTTCCAGAAACACATGCACGCGTGCCACGGCCGCCACGGGGATCAAGTCCTTTTCAGGGTTGAACGGCAGCTTGCTGTAGATCAGCGGATTGATGCTGATGCCGCCGCCGCTGCTCAGCAGCAGCGTATAGCCGTCCTTGGCAGAGCGCACGGTTTCGCTGATGCCGATATTGCCGTTGGCTCCGGGCTTGTTGTCCACCACCACGGACTGGCCCAGCACCTGGCTCATGGTGGGAGAGATCGCGCGCCCCATCACATCGGCGGCGCCGCCAGGGGCGAAGTTCACGATCAGGCGGATGGGGCGATCCGGCCATGTCTGTGCCTGGGCCGCCGGTGCCAGGCAAAGCGCCATGCCCAGGC
This sequence comes from Comamonas sp. NyZ500, assembly GCF_016772095.1. Classification (NCBI taxonomy): domain Bacteria; kingdom Pseudomonadati; phylum Pseudomonadota; class Betaproteobacteria; order Burkholderiales; family Comamonadaceae; genus Comamonas; species Comamonas sp. NyZ500. The sequence continues at coordinate 31,017 of NZ_JAEIJE010000009.1, forward strand.
TGGCCCAGCCCTTGGTGATCAGGGCGCGCAACTGCCTGTGCGCAGAAGGGCGTTGAGTGATGGGAGTCTCCATATGCGTTTTCCTGCTTGTCATTGATATCGATCAGTCCAGCTTGATGCCTGCGGTCTTGATGACCTCTCCCCAGCGCTTCTTCTCGGAGAGCCAGAACTCGCGCATCTGCTCGGGAGTGCTGGGCAGGGGCTCCAGGGCCAGTGATTCGAAGCGGGCCTGCACGGCCGGCGTCTTCAGGGTTTCCTGTAGCGTCCTGGACCACATCTGTATGGTGGCGTCATCCGTGCCCCTGGGGGCGACCAGGCCCTGCCAGGCGAATGCCTCGAAGCCGGCCACGCCCTGCTCGATGAGCGTGGGCGTGCGAGGCAGGCTTTTGAGCCGCTGCGCGCTGGCCACGCCGATGGCGCGGACCTTGCCCGTGTTGATGTGGGGCAGGCCTGCGGCGCTGTCCACCAGCATGAAGGGAATCTGGCCGCCGATCACATCCAGCATGGCCGGGCCGGCGCCGCGGTAGGGCGCGTGGGTCATCTTCACGCCCATCTTCTGGGCCAGCAGTTCGGTGGCCAGGTGATGCGGGGTGCCCAGCCCGGGAGATCCATAGCTGAGCTTGTCGGGGTTGGCCTTGGCCCAGGCTGCGAACTCCTGGAAGCTGCGCACCGGCAATTCGTTGTTGACGACCAGCAGCAGCGGAAAGCGCGCCAGCAGGCTGATGGGGACGAAGTCCTGTTCGGCGTTGTAGGCTAGCTTGGGGAACAGATGCGGGTTGGCGGCCAGGGTGGCGAAGTCGGCGGTGAAGACCAGGTTGCCATAGTCGCGCGAGCGCGCCGCATATTCTGCGGCGATGTTGGTGCCGGCCCCCGGCTTGTTGATCACCACGATGTTGCGATGGAGGGGCTTGGCCCAGGCCTCGGCTACGCCGCGAGCCACAGCATCCGAGCCGCCGCCTGCGGCAAAGCCGACCACCCACTCCACGGGCCTGGCTGATGCCTGCTGGGCGTGGGCCGCACCCAGCATGAGCTGTACACCGCAAGCAGCTCCGGCTTTGAGAAAGGTTCTGCGCATGTTGTCTCCTTGTTGTTGAATCCGTGGGCCCGGGCCATGCTGTCTTTCTCTTTGTTTGGCTGTCTTTCCCGAGCCTTCGATGCGTTTTCGCCGAGTCCGGGGCCTATGGCGTGCGCTGCTGTGCCATGCTGATGAGCCGGTGCAGGGTGCGTGTCATGGGCGTGGCAATGCCATGCCGCTCGCCCGCGCGCACCACCGCGCCGTGGATGGAGTCGGTCTCGGTGGGGCGCCCCGCCAGCAGGTCCTGCAGCAGCGATGGCTGGTGTCCCACATGATGGTTCAGGGCGTCCTCCACCGTGGCCCGGATGCGCAGGGCGTCCACGGCGATGCCATTGGCCGCAGCTACGGCAACGACCTCGTCCAGGACTTCGTGGATCAGGCTGCGGCCCAGAGGGCTGGCCAGTCCGTCAACAGTCTGGCGAGTGATGCCGCACAGGCCGTTGAAGGCTGCATTGAAGGCCAGCTTCTCCCAGATGGCGGTCTCGACCTCGGGATCGATCTCGCAATGCAGTCCGGCGCAGTTGAGGTCGTCACAGAAGTCCTGGAACCTGGCGTCCACCTGCCCGGTGCGCGGCATGAAGCGGATCTTGCCGCTGCCCAGCGAACTCACTTTTCCGGGAGCCAGCAACCGGGCCGGCCATGTCGTCACACCCACGGCGATCTGCTGGGAATCGGCAAATCCGTGCAGGGTCTCGATATGTCCTATGCCGTTTTGCAGGCTGAGCAGCAGGGTCCCGGGCCCTATCAGGTGGGCAATGCTTTGCAGCGCGGCCTGGGTATGGGCGGCCTTGGTGAAGATCAGCCAGCGCGCGGGCGGTTGCGTCAGCTCATGGGCCTGCAGGGCCTGAACGCCGGCGTGCAGCGGACCTTGGTCGGTCTCGCAGTGCACGCCGTGCTCGCGTATGGCCTGGAGCAGCTGCGCGTTGACATCCACCAGCGTGACGGGGATGCCGGCCCGGGCCAGCCGGGTGCCGAACAGGGTGCCCATGGCCCCCGCTCCCAGGATGCCGACGGTGGCCGCTCGCGACTCTTGTGTGTTGTGCATGTCTTGTCTCCGAGAGCTCGGGGCCGGGTCAGGCGACCTCGACTTCGACCAGAGTGGCGCGCGGGCTGCGCAGGGCGTCCCGCAGAACCTGGGGCAGTTGGGCGGCTTCGGTGACGCGCACGCCGTCGCAGCCCTGGCCCTTGGCCAAGGCCACGAAGTCGATGTCGGGCAGGTCCGTTCCCTCGACCTTCTCGCCCTCGCGGTAGCCGAACACCCTGGAGAAATCCTGCAGGGCAGCGTAGCGGCGGTTCTTGACAATGATGTAGGTGACCGGCAGCTTCAGATGGGCTGCGCTCCACAGGGCCTGGATGGCGTACATGGCCGAGCCGTCGCCGATGACGCCTATGACTTTCTTGTCGGGCTTGGCCAGCGCGATGCCTACGGAAGCAGGCAGGCTGTGGCCCAGCCCGCCGCTGCACATGGTGAAGAAGGTCTCGGCAGCGTAGATGGGCAGATGGGCCTGGATGATGGAGCGCGAGCCAGGCGCCTCCTCGACGATGATGCTGTCGCGCGATCGCACCTGGGCCAGTGTGTGCATGAGGAAGGCATCGCTCATCAGCTCGCCTGGCTCGGGTGCCGCCGGCGCCGGTATGGCGGGCCGGGGCTGGAGCGCGGGGCGCGGATGCGTCAGGGGGCGGGCCAGCAGCTCCTGCACGCCCATGCGGATATTGCCCACGGCCGCGTCGCCAACAGGGGCCCAGGCGGCGATGGCGGGGTCCTCGATGAGCTGGAAGAGTTGCGTGCCTTCGGCGATGAAGGGGCCGTGGCCTTCGACGTGGTAGGTGAAGGCAGGTGCGCCGATGACGAAGACCACGTCATGGCCCGAAAGCCTGTCCACGATGCGCTCGCGCATGGCGGGCAGGAAGCCTCCGAACAGCGCATGGTCCTCGGGGAAGCCGCAGCGTCCGCTCATGGGCGCCACATAGACGCGCGCCTGGTGGCGTTCGGCCAGGGCCTGGACGGCCTCGAAGGCCTGGCTGCGGTCCACGGCCGCTCCGACCACGAAGGCCGGTGTGCGCGCACTCTCCAGCGCCTGGCCTATGCTGTCCAGCAGGCGTGGGTCGGGTCGGGTCTCGAAGCCGACTTTGCGCAGCGTGATGGGCTCGCAGGGCACATCCCAGTCATCGGCGGGAATGGAGACGAAGACCGGGCCGCGCGGCTCCTGCATGGCAATGTAGTAGGCCCGCGCCAGGGCCTGGGGCACGTCCTCGGCACGCGCGGGCTCGCAGCTCCACTTCACATAGGGCTTGGGCAGCTCGGCGGCCTGGTTGGAATGCAGGAAGGGGTCGAACTGCAGCAGCGAGCGCGTCTGCTGGCCGGCCGTGATGACCATGGGCGTGCGGTTCTTGAAGGCCGTGAAGATATTGGCCATGGCGTGGCCCACGCCGGCGGCCGAATGCAGGTTCACGAAGCTGGCATTGCGCGTGGCCTGGGCATAGCCGTCTGCCATGCCCACGACCACGGTTTCCTGCAGGCCGAGGATGTATGAGAAGTCTTCGGGATAGTCGCGAAACAAGGGCAGCTCGGTGGAGCCCGGGTTGCCGAAGATGCGCGTCATGCCCAGCTCGCGCAGCATGTTGATGACGGCGTGGCGCACGGTGAAGACCTCGGCGGCCTGGGCATTGGGGGCGGTGTTGGCGGGCAAAAAATTCTCCTTGGATCGGGCTGGCATCAGGCCTTGGCACTGTTGGCATCAATCCTGCCTTTGGAGATAATTTCCAGCAATTGAATAAATCATCTAAGAGATATTCGTTTAATGGATATATCAGGTCTGGATCTCAATCTCTTGCGTGTTTTCGATGCGGTGTTCCGCCACGGCAGCGTCAGCCGCGCTTCGCAGGAGCTGGGTCTTTCCCAGCCCGCAGCCAGTCAGGCGGTGACGCGGCTGCGCCATTTGCTGGGTGATCCGCTGTTCGAGCGCATGCACGGGGGCGTACGCCCCACGCCGCGTGCCGAGCGGCTGGCTCAGGCGGTAAGAACTGCGCTGGCAACGCTGGAGGTGGCCTTGGCAGAGGCACACAGTTTTGATCCCTTGCAGGCGAATCAGTGCTTTCGCATTCACCTCAGCGATATTGGCGAGGCGCGTTTCCTGCCACCGCTGATGCAGGCCTTGAGAGGCAGGGCGCCCCATGTGCAGCTGGAAACCCTGCCCATGCCCATGGGCGAGATTGCCGATGCCCTGGATCGCGGCTCGCTGGATATCGCCATCGGCTTTCTGCCTGGTGTGACGGGCACGCAGCAGAAGGTGCTGCTGTCCGATCACTACGCCCTGTTGCTGCGTCAGGGGCATCCGGTGCTCAAGGATTTGAAGGCCGAGAGGCTGAGCGCTGAACATTTGCGCGGGCTCGACTATGTGGCCGTGCGCTCGCATTCCGAGACGCTGCGCATTCTGCGCAAGCTCGAGTTGCAGGATCAGGTGCGGCTGTCGGCGGCCCACTTCATGGCCGTGCCTTCCATCGTGCATCAGACGGATCTGGCCGTCATCATGCCCGCCGAGATTGCCGAGACCTTTGAAGCACAGGGCGGATATGTGGTGCTGCAGGCCGATCTGCCAGAGAGTGCTTTCGATGTCTCTTTGCACTGGAGCTGGCGCTTTGCGCAGGAGCCCGCGAACCAGTGGCTGCGGGAATTGGTCAGCGAAGTGTTCGGGCAGCGCAGATAAGGTGCTCGGCCCCCACACATGCCCGCTTCGTGTGGCCGCTGCCCCTGCGTCGGGCGCCCCAGCGGAGGCTTGTTGCCTTGGGATGACTCAGCGGCAATAAAAAAGCGCCAGGCTATAAGGCTCTGGCGCTTGATGGGTCTGCGATGGCAGCTATCTTTAATGAAGTTCCTTGCCCTTGAGCTCGGGAATCAGAAAGACCGTGGCCAGCATGTCCAGCACATAGATGGCGGCCAGCAGCGCAATGGCCACCTGGAAAGAGTAGGCCATGGCCAGCGCACCGATGACGACCGGGCCCAGGCCGCCGACGGCGCGGCCGATGTTGAACAGCACGTTCTGTGCCGTGGCGCGGGCCTCGGTGGGATAGGCTTCGCTGATGACGGCGCCATAGCCGCCCATCATGCCGTTGACGCACAGACCCATGATGGCTCCCACCCACAGCATGGCCGTGGCATCGGTGAGCTGGGAATAGGCCAGCACCGAGATCACGGAGCCGAGCTGGAAGATCAGGAAAGTGGGCTTGCGGCCGATGCGGTCGGCCAGCTGGCCGAAGACCCAGATACCCAGCGACATGCCGATGATGGTGACGGCCGTCCACATGGACGACTTGGTCAGGCTGAAGCCCATCTGCTTGGACAGAAAGCTGGGCATCCAGATCATGATGCCGTAGTAGCCGAAGTTCTGTACCGAGGTCAGCACGATCACGCCCAGGCTGATCTTGCGCGTGGCCTTGTCCTTCATCAGCAGCTTCAGGCATTGAATGGCCGAGGGCTGCTCCTTCTTGCTGCGTGCCACGAACACTTCGGGCTCATGCAGCTTGTTGCGGATGACCCAGGCCACGACAGCAGGAATCACGCCGACCAGAAACATGCCGCGCCAGCCGATGGAGGGCAGCAGCAGCGGGGTCAGCATGGCTGCGCCCAGCACGCCCAGTTGCCAACCCAGAGCCACATAGGACGAGACGCGTGCGCGATGGCGTGCGGGCCAGGCCTCGGCGGCCAGTGCCATGCCGATGCCGAACTCGCCGCCCAGGCCGATGCCGGCGATGGTGCGATAGATCAGCAAGTCCCAATAGCCTTGTGCAAAAGCGCACAGGCCGGTAAAGACGGCAAACAGCACGATCGTCCAGGTCAGCACGCGGATGCGGCCGTATTTGTCGCTGAGCATGCCGAAGACGATGCCGCCGAAGACGGCGCCGATCAAGGTCCAGGTCACGAGAGAGCCGGCCTGGCCGGGTGTGAGGTTCAGGTCCTTGGAGATGGCCGAGAGCATGAAGCCCAGAATCAGCAGGTCAAAGCCGTCCATGGCGTAGCCGACGGCCGAGCCCATGAGTGCTTTCCAGCTGTATCCGTTGACTTCTGTTGGAGCGGCGGGCGCGGCTATGCCTGCCACGGCGCCTGTGGTTTGTGTGGTCACGGGAGAGTCCTTGAGCGAAGACGGACTTGGGGTGCCTGCAGGCCGGCTTTTGCAGAAAAAAGCAGGCCCTCGCTGGGCGCAAGACCAGCGCGCGGGCACGCAGCGTGCGTGCAGCATCCTTGAGGTGCAACGGGCACGAAAAGTCCTTGAAGGGGAGGTTTGAGCGGCTGGAGCATGGCGGCGCGGACTGCGTTGATTTCTGCAGGGCAGAAAGGGCAGTGCGGCGCCATGTCGCCTCTGTAAAAAGCGAAAAGCCCCAGCTGCGTGAGCAACTGGGGCCTGGATTTGGTGGTCGTAGCGGGACTCGAACCTGCGACATCAGCATTATGAATGCTGCGCTCTAACCAACTGAGCTATACGACCGACAGCCCGCAATTGTATAGGAAGAAATGGCCTTGGCAGCCAAGTTGGGATTTTTTGTGTGCAGCCTGCTGCGGTCGCAGGGAGAAAGAAAAAACCGCAGTGCTTTTGCAAGCACTGCGGTTTTCTGTTTGGTGGTCGTAGTGGGACTTGAACCTACGACATCAGCATTATGAATGCTGCGCTCTAACCAACTGAGCTATACGACCGAAGACAGCGATTATATGCAAAAAATGGCTGCTTCAAGTGGTTCGCTGAAATTTCTTGCGAAAAATCTGGTGCTTACTGATGGGTGAAGTTGGCGGGGCGCTTGTTCACAAACGCGTCCATGCCTTCCTTCTGGTCCTGGGTGGCAAACAGGGCATGGAACAGGCGGCGCTCGAACATCACGCCATCGGACAGGCCGCTCTCGAATGCACGGTTCACGGATTCCTTGGCAGCCATCACGGCCAGCTGGGAGAAGCCGCTGATGATGATGGCCGCACCCAGAGCTTCTTCCATCAGCTTGTCAAAAGGCACGACGCGGCTGACCAGGCCGGCGCGCTCGGCCTCGATGGCATCCATCATGCGGGCGGTCAGAGCCATGTCCATGGCCTTGGATTTGCCCACGGCACGCGGCAGGCGCTGCGTACCGCCGGCACCAGGAATCACGCCCAGCTTGATCTCGGGCTGGCCGAACTTGGCGTTATCGGCAGCGATGATGAAGTCGCACATCATCGCCAGCTCGCAGCCGCCGCCCAGGGCAAAGCCGCTGACGGCGGCAATCACGGGCTTGCGGATGCTGCGAATGGTTTCCCAGTTGCGCGTGATGTAGTCGCCGCCATAGGCGTCGGCAAAGCTGTACTTGGCCATGGCACCGATGTCGGCACCGGCGGCAAAGGCGCGTTCGCTGCCGGTGATGATCATGCAGCCAATGCTTTTGTCGGCATCGAACTTCCTGAGCGCATCGCCCAGTTCGTCCATGAGCTGGTCGTTCAGGGCATTGAGCTGCTTGGGACGGTTCAGCGTGATGACGCCGACTTTGTCCGCTTCCACGCGGACTTCGATAGTTTCGTAGGCCAAGTTTGTCTCCTGCTAAAGAATGAATGGCTGCTGTCAAGAATAACCGCTGAGTCTGGCTGCCAGCTGTCGCGCTGCAGCGCCACTTTGGGGCCGGGCTCAGGCCGCAATGCCCGTCAGCCAGCGCTCTGCGGCGGCCTTGTCGCTGATTTCCAGCCCCAGATTGCTGATGGGGCTGGCGCTATCTGCATCCTCGCTGGCGGCTTTGGCGAGCAGGCCGCCCGGGTTCAGCGTCAGCTGCAGGATCTGCTGGTCGCGTGCTACCCAGGCCGTGAGCTGATTGGAGCCGGCCGCGTACAGCTGCACATCGTCCAGTTTGCTGATGCGCCAGCGCTGACCATCGGCCTCGACGGCCAGCCACTCGTCTCCAGCCATCATGCCGGCCTGCTCGGCAGCGCCGCCGCGCAGCACGGTCTTGATCTGCACGCTATGGTTTTCCTGGACGCGCAGACCCAGTTTCTGCGCCAACTGTGCGGGCTCGGCCCTGCTCTTGATGCCATGCCGGGCCAGCAGCTCGCGCAGCGGCAGGTCCTCGGTGGAATGAACCCAGGCTTGCAGCTGTCCGGCAATCTCAGGGTTACCCACTTCGCTGACCACGGCCAGTACATCGGCTTCGCTGATGGGGCCACCTTCACTGCTGCGCCACAGGCCGCGCATCACATCGTCCAGGCTGCTCTTGCCGTTGGCGCGCAGGGCCAGATCGAGGCACAGAGCGACCAGCGAGCCCTTGGTGTAGTAGCTGACCGTGTGATTGGCGGTGTTCTCGTCCTGGCGGTAGTACTTGACCCAGGCGTCGAAGCTGGCCTCGGCCACGGACTGCACCAGGCGGCCCGGCGTCTGCAGCACCTGGTTGATGGTGCGCGTGGCGAGCTTGAGGTACTGGCTGTTGTCCAGCAGTCCGGCACGGCGCAGGAACAGATCGTCGTAGTAGCTGGTGAAGCCTTCAAAGAACCACAGCAGCTCGGTGTAGTTCTCCTGCTCGTAGTCGTAGCTGGCCAGTTCGGCCGGGCGCAGGCGCTTGACGTTCCAGGTGTGGAAGTACTCGTGGCTGATCAGGCCCAGCAAGGTGTTATAGCCCTCGCCGGCCTTGGCCTCACCCTTGCGCGGCAGATCGCGGCGGCCGCAGATCAGTGCCGTGCTGTTGCGGTGCTCGAGGCCGCCATAGTTGTCATCCACCACATTGAGCATGAAGACATAGCGATCCATGGGCGGCTGGCTGCCGTCGGCGTGCCAGAAGGCGATCTCGGCCTCGCAGATCTTTTTCGTATCGGCGAGCAGGCGCTCGCCATCAAAGCTGGGCGCAGCACCGGCCACCACGAACTCGTGGGGCACGCCTCCGGCCACAAAGCTGCCGCGCCAGAACCGGCCCATCTCCACGGGGCAGTCCACCAGCTCGTCGTAATGGGCTGCCGTGTAGAGGCCGAAGCCGTTGGCATCGATTTGCGCGGGCGTCAGGCCGGTGGCCACCTGCCAGTCCTGCGTGGCGGGGCTGCCGAGCAGCTCCAGTGCATGGGGGCGCTCTTCCTGACCATGCACGCGCAGGCACAGGCTGGTACCGTTGAAGAAGCCACGCCGGCGATCCAGCCAGGCGGTGCGCACCGAGGTGTCATAAGCGCAAACCTGATAGCTGATAACGCATGCTGAATCAGCGTTACAGGCGATTTTCCATTGATTCTTGCTGAGCTGTTGCACGGTCACGGGCTCACCGTTCTGCGTGGCCTTCAAGCCCTGCAGATTCTTGGAGAACTCGCGCACCAGATAGCTGCCCGGAATCCACACCGGCAGCGACAGCAACTGCTGTGCCGCAGGCTGGGCGATATGCAGCTCCACATCGAAAAGATGGGCTTCCACCGCGCTGGCCTGCACGGCAAAGTGGATGTCGGGGCGAATGCCGGAGGCATTGGGGGCAGAGATCATGGCAGCTCCAGAAATGCGGGCCGGAGCATGCGAACCTATCGCAGCGTGCCTGAAACTTCATCAGATGCACGCTGCTCCGGCAATAAGACAGGGATTACTTGGCGGCGGCGAGGTGCTTTTCGACCTCGGCAGCCGAGATGGCGCCGGGCACACGCACATTGTTGGAAAAAATCACGGTGGGCGTGCCGGTGATCTTGTACTTGCGGCCGAAAGCCAGATTGCGCTGGATGGCGGCGGGGTCGCACTGGGCGGCTGGTGCGTTCTTGCTGTTCAGCATCTGCTCATGCCAGGCCTTGGCCTGATCCTTGGCGCACCAGATATTGCGCGACTTCTCGGCCGAGTCCGGGCTCAGGATGGGGTAGAGGAAGAGGTAGATGGTGACGTTGTCCACGCTTTGCAGGTCTTTTTCGAAGCGCTTGCAGTAGCCGCAGTTCGGGTCTTCAAACACGGCCATCTTGCGCTCGCCCTTGCCATGCACGATGGTGATGGCGTCCTTGATGGGCAACTGTTTGAAGTCCACGGCCGTGAGCTGGGTCATGCGGTCTTCGGTCAGATTGCGGCGCGCCTTGGTGTCGATGAGCTCGCCTTGAATCAGATAGTTGCCCTTGGCATCGGTGTAGAAGATGTCCGTGCCCACGCGTACTTCGTACAGGCCGCTCATGGGGGTGGAGCGCACCTCGTCGATTTTCTCGAGCTGGGGAATGCGCTCGGTCAGCGTCTTCTTGAGGTTGGCATCCTGGGCATGCACGCTCAGGCCGAAGGTCAGGCTGGCGGTGGCCAGCAGGCAGGCAACAAGTTTCATGGAAGATGTCGTGGGCTGCAGCGCGCTGCAGCGTGGAAAGAATGAGGTCGGCTGCCATCCACTATGCATGGACGGCAGGGCTGTTGCTTGGAGTACGGACTGAGTCAAGGGTTCCCTGAGCCGTCTTCTCAGAGCAGACCCATGGCCTGCTTGGCCATCCAGGACTTGAGCAGGCCGCTGCGCTCAAAGCCTTTCATGCCCCAGTTGCGCAGCATCTGCACAGGCACTTCGGGACGGGCAAACAGCTGCTGCAGCCCGTCCATGGCCAGGCCCATGGGGGCCAGAGATGCCTTGCGCTCACGCTCGTACTGGCGCAGCAGCTTCAGATCGGCGGGGCTGCGCCAGTAGTCGCGCTCCTGAAGGATGCGTGCCAAAGTCTGCACATCGCCCAGGCCCAGGTTCAGACCCTGGCCGGCCAGCGGGTGGACGTTGTGGGCGGCGTCACCCGCCAGCACCCAGCTTTGTTGACTGTTCCTGTCCAGCGGTCCGCACCAGCGGTCGGCCACGGCCTGTTGCAGAGGCCAGGTGGCGCGCTCGGCCACCAGCTCCAACTGGCCCAGCGCATCCTGGCTGATGGACTGCAGGCGAGTGGTAAAACTTTCTTCGTCGCTTTCCAGCCAGTCAGGCACCAGCGATTGCTCCAGCGACCAGACAACGGCCACTTCGTGACCGTCGGGACCGCCCATGGGTAGAAAGGCCAGGATCCCTTCCGGCGTGAACCACTGACGTGCAATGCCGCCATGCGGCAGCTCACAGCTCAACCGGGTGGCAATGGCGTGCTGGGAGTAGGGCGTGACGGAGAACTCCACGCCGAATTCGGTACGCGTGCTGCTGGAGCGGCCTTCGCAGACGGCGGTGAGTGCGGCTTCCACCGGCTCCTTGACGATTTCCACCTGGGGTTGATAGCGCACGGCCTCGGCCAGGCGCTGCTCCAGCGCGGGGACATCGACGATCCAGGCCAGTGCCGGCACGTCCTGAGAAGCTGCATCGAACTGGACCTGGCCGTCCAGATCGCCAAACACCTGCATGCCGACCACGGGTGTGGCATCCTCGTCGTCAGGCCAGCAGCGCAACGACTGCAGCACGGCCCTGGAACTGGCATTGAGCGCATAGGCGCGCACATCCTTTTGTTGCGGGGATCGAGGCTGTGGCGGCGCCACCAGCGCGACACGCAGACGCTCACGCGCCAGCAAAAGAGCCAAGGTCCGGCCCACAATGCCGGCTCCACGAATACATACATCAAAGGTTTGCGCCATGTCCGGCATTGTAGGAGGCGCGGACAGGGCCTGCGTCCATAGAGGAAACCTCATGCCATGCGGTCGTCGACTGCAGCCAACTATGTTGTTGATAGTGGGCTGTGCAGGTCAAGCAGGGGCTAGAGGGCAAAATGAAAGATGAATCCGTAATCGAAGGAGATGTGATGACCGACACCGCCTATGACGTGCAGGGCCGGATTGCCGAACTGTGGATCTACCCCGTCAAATCCTGCGCCGGTATTGCCGTGCCGAAGGCCGCGCTCTCGCGCCATGGCCTGCAATGGGACAGGCACTGGATGGTGGTCGATGCCAATGGCGATTTCTTGACCCAGCGCAGTCATTCGCGCATGGCGCTGATCCGGCCCGAGATTACGGATGAGTATTTGCTGTTGCATTTTCCGGATATGGACAGCTTGCAGATTCCTTTGCTGGGACAAGGCAGCAAATGCCGTGCGCGGGTCTGGAAGGATACGGTCGATGCCTGGGACCTCGGCGAATGGGCCGCGCCTGCACGCAGCTGGCTGAGTCGGGCTCTGGCGCAGGACTGCCATCTGGTGCGCTTTGATAGTTCGCAACCTCGCCGGGCCAGCGAACGCTGGGTGGGCGATGGCGACGCTCCAGTGCATTTTGCCGACGGCTACCCTTTGCTGCTGCTCAGCCAGTCGGCCGTGGACGAGCTCAATCAGCGGCTGACGCAGGCCGGCGAGGCTGCCGTCGATGCGCGGCGCTTTCGTCCGAATATCGTGATTGCCGATATCGAAGCCCATGATGAAGATCGTGTGGAACAGCTGGATCTGCCCCAGTTGCCCGGTCTGAGCCTGCTGCCCTGCAAGCCCTGTACGCGCTGCCCGATTCCCGATATAGACCCCGACACCGCCGTATCCGGCACGGCAGTGGGAGATTCAATTTACAGTTATCGCCAGGATCCGCGTGTGGATGGTGCTATTACTTTTGGTATGAATGCCATAGTGCTGGGTCTGCCGGTCGTTGCGGATGCTGCAGCAGAGCTGGCTGTGGGCCAGCAACTGGCGGGCAATCTGCGCTTTGATTGAGGGTGTAGGCCTTTGACCCTCAAAGACTTGGGGCATCCCTGTAACAGTGATGCAGCAGAACCAGTGTCCAATAAGGCCATTGGCAGCAGCAACGAGGGGAGGGCGGCATGGCTGAATTCAAATCTGGCGATTTCGTGGTTCTCACCGGCAGCAGTGCTTTTGCTGGAAAGATCGCTCGCCTGACTTTTCGTGCCCCCGACAGAGATTTCTGTCTGCCGGACGGTCATGCCCATATTGGCTGTGAGGCCGGAGACTGGGTGCTGGAATTTGCCCAGAAGGTGCCCGCCTTGATGCGCAGCTGTCGGACTCCCTGCATGACCAAATATCTGTGCAGTCCGCAATCCCAGTTCCGACGGCTGGAGGAGACCGCCGGGCTGGAGCAACTGTTTGGCCCCATGCGACAGAGTTCGCCGGCGTTGACCGCTGATTGATCCGACATTTCCCGGACTTTTTCTCCCAAGCCTGTCTTTGCGCAGGCTTTTTTGCTTTCTGGCCGGAACCGCGGCGCAATCTACCGCAGATGAGCAGAGATTGCCGGGTCATTACAATCGGGGGCTTTCCGTGGCCAAACCGGGACGAAACTCTGGGTGAACAGAGTGCCTATGGGTCACGCTTCAAAAGAACCGGATTCGCGACGATGCGGATCGGGCACTTCCGCCACATGGGTGTGGTGCTCGATAGTGCATTGATACATAAGGAATTTCCATGAGCCTCAAATGCGGCATCGTGGGCCTGCCCAACGTGGGCAAGTCCACTCTTTTCAACGCGCTGACCAAGGCCGGCATCGCCGCCGAGAACTATCCCTTCTGCACTATCGAGCCCAACACCGGCGTGGTGGAAGTGCCCGATCCGCGTCTGGATCAGCTCTCCGAGGTCGTCAAGCCCGAGCGCATCGTTCCCGCTATCGTGGAATTCGTGGACATCGCCGGCCTGGTGGCTGGTGCTTCCAAGGGCGAAGGACTGGGCAACCAGTTCCTGGCCCATATCCGCGAAACCGATGCCATCGTCAACGTGGTGCGCTGCTTTGAAGATCCCAACGTGATTCACGTGGCGGGCAAGGTGGACCCGATTTCCGACATCGAAGTCATCCAGACCGAGCTGTGCCTGGCCGATCTGGCCACGGTGGAAAAGGCTTTGAATCGCTACAGCAAGGCCGCCAAGTCCGGTAACGACAAGGAAGCCGCCAAGCTGGTGGCACTGCTGACTCCCATTCAGGCCGCCCTGAATGAAGGCAAGCCCGCCCGTGTGGTGTCGGTGTCCAAGGAAGATGCGCCCCTGCTCAAGCCTTTCTGCCTGATCACTGCCAAGCCCGCCATGTTTGTGGGCAACGTGTCCGAAGACGGCTTTGAAAACAATCCTTTTCTGGATCGCCTCAAGGAATATGCAGAAGCTCAGGGCGCACCGGTGGTCGCCATCTGCGCCAAGATCGAGGCCGAGATGGCCGAGATGGAAGACGAAGACCGCGATATGTTCCTGCAGGAGCTGGGTCTGGAAGAGCCTGGCCTGAATCGCCTGATTCGTGCTGGCTTCAAGCTGCTGGGCCTGCAGACCTATTTCACCGCCGGTGAAAAGGAAGTGCGTGCCTGGACTGTGCGTGTCGGCGCTACGGCTCCCCAGGCCGCGGGTGTGATTCACGGTGACTTCGAGCGTGGTTTCATTCGTGCCCAGACCATTGCCTTTGAAGACTTCGTCGCTTTCAAGGGCGAACAGGGTGCCAAGGATGCCGGCAAGATGCGCGCCGAAGGCAAGGAGTACATCGTCAGGGACGGCGATGTGATGAACTTCCTGTTCTCCCCCAAATAAGCACGATTGACATGCACCCTGGGCACATATGGATGTCCATGTGTGCCCAGGTGCCATCGTCATCGAAGGGCGCAACCGGCAGATGCTTGCGGCGGCATTGTTGAATCAATCAGTGTCGCGGCCGCAGTCCAGCCCCGCTATCGAGCACCAACGGGACGCAGTACAAGGCAGCGCTCAGCTCCGGCTTTGTGCCGGAGGCGGCGATAGCTGGTATCGGCAGGCGGTGCATCAATCCAGCGAGGGCGGGCTGCTTCTGCTTGCTGAATCCACCGGACTCAAATTCCCGGGGCTGCGGTACCGCCGCAATTGCAGGCACAACCCACGGCGATGAGTAGCGGTTGACCATTACGGCTTGTGGAGCTCATGACGCACAGCCCCCTGCATGTCGCCCCGCCACACCCATCACTCGCCGGAGAGAGAATGCCCGGATGCACAAAGGCGATGTCTTTGTGCATCGCGATGAGAGCGACTGCAGCATGCAGGCGCTCTGGACGCAGGCCAGCCATGGCTGGCGCGGGGATCACCGGCGCAGCTAGGTGGAGACCAGGCTGCATTGCATCAAGCAACTGGTGAGAGGGTGATGTCGCCTGGGTTTGAACCTGACAGCTCAATGAGCTGAATATCAGACCTCAGGGCTTCACTTCGACGACTTGCTCGAAACCCCCAAAGATCATGCGCTTGCCGTCGAAGGGCATGGGCGGGTTGCCGGGGGCGGATGGGTCCATGCGTGGGTCTTCCATCATCTTCTTCATGGCTGCGTCGCGCGTGGCCTTGTCCGGCCATTCGACCCATGAAAAAGCAACTGTCTCCTCGGCCGTGGCCTGAACCGAGCGGCGGAAGTCGGTAACTTTGCCATCGGGGACGTCATCTCCCCAAGCCTCGATCACCCTGATTGCGCCCAGCTCGATGAATATCGGGTCGAGCTTGCGCGCGTGCTCTATGAACTTCTGCTTGTTGGCAGTGGGGACAGCGATCACGAAACCATCGATATATGACATCTCTTCACTCCTGCTGAATTGACCGTTAGATGCGGAGCTGGCGCCGCACTCACAATGCCCGCAGGGCCGGTGGCAGCAGTGCTCTCAGCCTGGACCCCTTGAGCGCGCAGATCACGCTCCAGCAATCAGGCTGAGCATGGCCTTTCAACATTGCCTGTGGCGACCGGGAACCTGAGCAGCCAATGCACATGCAGCCTGCTCCTCAACTCGATGTCGGTTGAGTGGTTCGCTGGGAACGTAGTGGCAGTTTTCGCGTTGATCGTAATGCAGCTCAGCAGCGCAGAAGCTGAAGTTTGTGACAGACAGCTTCTGGCCCCCGGCAAGATCCGTTGCAGCCTTTGCTGCTGCCAGGGCAACGCAGACATTGTCGAGCGGCGTTGCAACCTTTCGTCATTCTTTCTTGTGTTCATCGAACATCAGCGCCGGTGCCGCCTCCATGACGGATTCAGATCAGGGACTGGCTATGGCTTTTCGTTGTGTCCCGAAAGTCTGCTGCTCGCTGTGTCGGACTTTTGGTGAATACAACAACTTTGTTGCGACCTGTCGTCTTGGCCTTGTACAGCGCCTCGTCGGCCGAACGGATCACCGAGGCTACATCTGCATCGTGCTCTGGCTCCCATGCCGCACAACCAATGCTGACGGTGATGTAGCCGAATTCGCTTCCGGAGTGCTCAACAGAGAGTTGTGAAACGGCGGCGCGGATGCTTTCTGCAAGGCATGAAGCGCCCTCTAGAGACGTATCCGGCAAAACAACGATGAACTCCTCGCCTCCATAACGAGCTGCGATATCTCCCGGCCTGCGAATATTGTCACCAATGCATTGGGCTATGGTTGCGATGACGTCATCCCCAGCTTGGTGTCCGTATGTGTCGTTGTAGACCTTGAACCTGTCAATGTCGACGAATAGCAATGAAAAAATACTATGGTTTCGTCTTGCCCTGTGCCATTCCTGATCCAGCATTTCGTCGAGTCTGCGGCGGTTGTTCAAGCCCGTCAGCCCATCGGTACGAGCTAGCAGAGCCAGCTCCGACTCGGCATGTATTCGTCGCTTGAGCTGTGTCACGAAAGCAAAGGACAAGCCGATAAAGGCCGCTGTGAGCACCCCCATCAGACAGGCAATGATCAGTGCACGTTTTCGCCAAGCCGTGAAAATATCGGAGTGCGCTTTCGCGACCATGATAATGAACGGCAAGCTCGGAAGATTCTTGAAGTAGTACAGGCGATGAGTGCCATCGAGGTAGGAGGTATCTGAAAAGCTGCCCTCAGGTTCAGCAATGAACCGCTTGAATGTGCTTGCGTTTCGTATATTGCGCCCTATGACCTTGGCATCAAAGGGTTGGCGCATCATCATCGCACCATCTTTTCTTATCAATGCGAGCGATCCATTCTCACCCAGCGATAGCCCGGAAAATAGTTTTCTGAAATATTCAAGCTGGACATCGATCAGCACTACGCCTGCGAAAGAGCCGTCTGCATGGGAAATCCGACGGCTCAGGGGAATGCTCAGGGCGCCGTCATGCAGCGGTGATGCGTATGGATCTCCCACATAGAGTCCCTTGGCTGAATTTTCTCGATGTACGGTGAAGAAATCATGGCCAGATAAGTTGACATTGCCCGGGTTGACTTTTTGTGCATCGATGGCAATGTTTCCCTCGGTATCCAAGATCAGAATTGATCCCAAATAGGATGCAGTCGCAGCTTTGTCGAACAAGGCAACTTCGCGCAGATGTGGCGATGCCGCCATCACTTCGGGATCGTTCAATCCATCAATCACGGCCTGCAATGACAGCGAATAGAGTTCGAGATTTCGAACCACATCATTTTCAGCGAGAAGAGCCACATTACGCGATGTTTCCACCGCGTGCTTCATCGTGTCCAGCCGACTTTGATAAAGAGCAGCCGCGCATATCGCCGCCATCGAGAGCGCAATTGCTCCAGCCACGAAGAGCATTGCATAGGAGATGCTGGAGAAGTGACTACGATCAATAGCAAACCAATGAGTTGATTTCATATTGTCTAAGCACCTGCACTGGTGATATCGAGCTTGTAAAGATTGTGCTTGAATAAGTCAGCACAGCGCTTTTTTCACATTTCACAACAGTCTGCTTTGATGGCTCTTGGGGATTTCGGCCATAGACGGTTTGTGATCGCAGGGGCGAGCTTCACCACACCTCGATTCGCCGATAGTGCTGAACGCTTGCTTCACGAGGAAATCTAGCCTCTTGTCGAAAATAGCTTTTGCACCAGCGGGTGTAGTACCTTCCTGCTTGCACCAATCGCGAAGAAGTGTTCCTCCACACCCTCGCAATCGCCCAAACGTTTCACCTCATATCGGGTCGTCAAGTCTTCGTGAACCAAGCTGGCCATTGGAAAGACACCCATGCCAGCTGCTCCAAACGTCTTGAGCAATGCACTGTCCTCGAACTCGCCTATGACATGCGGTTTGATGGATTTACGTTCAAACCACTGATCAAGCCTTGCGCGCACTGCCGCATGGGCCGTTGGCAGAAGTACGGGAACTTTGGCCAGAGATTGCGGAAAGTCTTGCCGAGCTGCCGCAAACAAGGATGCAGGTGCGTACCAGGCCAATGGGGATGAGCCCAGAGAGTGGCTATAGACCTTGAGGTTGGGGTTTGGAGGAGCGGCCCGGTCGGCAAGAACGACATCAAGTCGATGCAAAGCCAGGTCACCCAGCAAATCCTCGAATTCGTCAACCAAGCACAAAAGTCGAAGATGGGGTTCCTGCATCACAGGTTGCATCAGGCTTCGCACCGCCAGCTCGGGCAACTCGTCGGCGATACCGACGATCAAACGCATGGTCGGCATGCCCACTGCGTCACGCACTACCGCAGGCAACTGTTCCCCTAGCTGGAAGATTTGCTCTGCCTGTCGCATGGCGGCAAGTCCTGCGTCTGTCAGGACAACGCCTCGCCCTGCAGGTTTGAGCAGTGCATAGCCCAGTGACCGCTCCAGCTCACGAACTTGGGTGCTCACAGTTTGTACAGCCATGCCCAGGCGCTCGGCAGCACGGGCCATGCCTCCTTCTTTGGCGACAACCCAAAAATAGTAAAGGTGCCTGTAACTGAAGCCAGGGCTCATTGTTCGGCTTTGCGGAGCTATTGCTTCCGAATTATCTGCTTTTATTAAATTGCTGCATCGCTATCGTTGGTGTTGTCCAGGGCCAGGAGAAGTGCTCGGCAGAGAACCTTCGAATCAGAAGGCGCAAGCGGTCTTTGAACGAGGTTTCACTCAGGTGAGCCACTGCACCAAGCAGCTCACCTCAAAGGAGAAGCACCATGCTGAGAGTTCTTGTCCCGTCAGACGGATCAGCCAATTCGTTGTTTGCAATACGTCACGTGATCGACGAGTTCAGGAAGAGCGAAGATCTGGAGATTCATCTCCTGAACGTGCAGCCGCCATTCTCGAAACTCATCACCGATTACTCAAGCAGGAGTGACAGGATGGAGTTTCACCACGAGCAGACGGAGTCGGCACTCTTGAGCACTCGACGAATGCTGGACGCCGCCGGGATTCCATATGCTGTCCACTCGGAAGTCGGCAACAAGGTTGACTGCATCGTGGATGTGGCGCGCAGGCTCCATTGCGACCTGATTGTCATGAGTACGACACGCAAGAGTTCCTTGGTGCGTCTTATCGAGAATTCAGTGACGAATCAGGTGCTGGAGCGAACCAGCGTGCCTGTAGAGGTGATCCCGGGTGAGCCTGCCTCGAAACTGGAGCGCATTGGTATTCCAGCGGGAGTCGGTGCTGGAGCGGGCATTGTGGCTCTATGGATGGCTTCCAGTTAAGAGCTCGACAGCGACGTTGAGAGCCGCTCGCACTGCCCTTGCTACACCGTTGTTTCGCCTTGTCTCTGCGGTTGGCCGGGGCATGTCAGCGGCCCATGGTGCAAGCAGTATCTCAAGGCAAAAGAAGCAAACGCTTGGGGCCATTTCATGCACAACATCGAAACTTTGGCAACCGGCCCGATGTGGATAGGCTTCATTGTCTTTGTGCTCATCATGCTGGGCCTGGATCTATTTGTCCTCGGAGGAAACAAGGCTCACCGCGTATCGGCCAAGGAGGCCGCAAGCTGGACTGCCACCTGGATGGCTCTTGCCATCACATTCGGCGCGTTGTTATGGTGGTATTTGGACGCTACCGCAGGTCGTGAAATTGCCAATCGCAAGGCACTTGAATTCTTTACCGGCTACCTCATCGAGCAGGCATTGTCGGTAGACAACATGTTCGTCTTCGTGATGATCTTCACCTACTTCGCTGTCCCGCCAGAGTTGCAGCGACGCGTGCTGTTGTATGGGGTTCTTGGAGCGATCGCGATGCGGGCAGCAATGATTCTCGGCGGAATCTGGCTCGTTTCCGAGTTTGAGTGGGTGCTCTACGTTTTTGGGCTGCTGCTCGTGGTCACGGGCGGCAAGATGTTGATCATGGCCGAGCAAAAGCCCGATCTGGAAAAGAATCCACTGCTACGCTGGTTGCGCTGCCACATGCGTATAGCGTCAGGCTTTCACGGCCAGTCGTTTTTCGTACGCATCGATGGATTGCTTCATGCAACACCAATGTTCTTGGTGCTTCTGATGATTGAAGCGAGTGACCTGGTCTTTGCCGTGGATAGTATTCCGGCCATCTTCGCTGTCACCACCGACCCATTTATCGTTTTTACATCCAATATCTTCGCGATACTGGGTTTGAGGGCGCTGTACTTCCTGCTGGCCGACATGGCCGAACGCTTTCACCTGCTCAAGTACGGCCTTGCTCTGGTACTGATCTATATCGGAGGCAAGATGCTGATGATGCCCTGGTTTCATATGCCCGTGCATTGGTCGCTACTCATTGTTGGATCGATTGTCCTGATTTCCGTGCTGCTTAGCGTGAAGCTCTCAGGCCGAAAATCTTCAAGGAGCGTTCTATGAGCGATGCAGCGATGCCTGCGCCTGATCTCGAGCGGCGCGATAGCCTTGGCAGGCTGATTTTTGACGTGGAAAGGCGAATGCAGTTGTGCAAACACCAGCGGCGAACGTTGGCTGGTGGCAGTGGACGGCTCTGCATGCTCTTCGCGTGCTGTTGTCGTTGGTGCGCGTTTGGTGGCAATGGGGCAAGGCAGCATGCTTGACCTCGTGAATGTGCAACCCTGGTTGAGCAAAGAGGCGGCGGAGACAGAGTTGGGTTGATACGGCTGGGCAGCCACGGCCAGGGCGCGCCGAGCGCTCGCAGAATCAGCTACCCTTATCCCCTGGCATCTTCACGTCGTCATGGGTGATGATGCAATCGCGATCGTGGGTTTGGCTGAATCTCTTGGCTGCTTCGGTATTTGCATCGGCTCCCACGGGCTAACGGCAACAGAAGCCGTACTGCTCGGGTCTGTGACTTGCAAAGTCTTGCGCTTGGCACGGATGCCGGTTTTGATCGTGCGTTGAGTCAATATCTGCATGGAGTTGGCCGACGCAACAGACTGTCTGCATTCGCGCCGAGCTGACGCATTCAGCGGACCGGCGATGCTTGACTGGTGAGAGTGGATACCAAGCAGGCATCGACAATCGAATTCCTGCGGAGTGGTTGCTGCAGTGAGTGCTTGGCCTGTGCAGTCTTTCCGTGGCCGGATCTGACGGGTTTGCGGGCAACGGCTGGTTTTGGGGGGCACGTTGACTGCATGGTGAGCAGCCTGCGTCAAGTCACTTGCTCAAGTCCAGCCCGAGCAGCCCGCAAACGCTCATGACCTGTCGCTCTTGGTCGTGCGAGGCGATCCCCGATGGAATTGCTTGAAGAACCCGGCCAGGGTAGTCTTTATGTCCGCAAAATAGACAGACGCACTGTCAATGCCCATGCAAGACCGCCTTCGCCTTCTCTTTCTGGTAAATGCCACCATCTTGATCACGCATCAAATTGACGCTGCCTATTGGCATGAATGGGAGCTGTTCCTCATTCCTGGCGGCAATCAAATCAACCTGCTCCTCAATATTCCAATCATCGGATTGGTCATGTACTCGCACAGCCGGGTTGTCGCCAACATGAAAACCGGCTTGCCTTTCTACAAGCTCTTGGCCTGTCTCGGCCTTTTGACCGTAGGCATTCACGCGTTTTTCTTCTTCCAAGGCAGCGAGTCATTCATTCAGCCCATGTCGATTGCGCTGATGCTGGCTACATTCATTCTGTCGATATGGCAGCTAATGGCTCTGCGCCATCTAGAAGATTTGCCTTAGTTGGTGAGCACCTGATCCCGGTCTGTGCTGGCAGTCAGCCTGTGTCGACGGTGGCTCCATGATGGGCCAATGACAGTCAATCGGATGGATTCATGTCTGCAAGTGCTTATGGGCTGAGCACAGCGAGGTTCAGTGCTAGCAGCTGCCTTTCTTGGCTTGCCCAGGTGGGCACCCATGAGGGTGGGGTTTTCTGTATCCGTCGTCGTAGTAGCCGTTCGGATACACGACACAGCCGCTGAGCAGCAAAGCTGTCGCGACCAGCGCTAGCATTTTTTTCATAGAAATCCTTTCCATCTGACGCATGTCACCGTGAGCTGCAGGGAGGTCCTGAGAATGATCGGGAGGATCTCGGTGACGTCACTATTTCTTTTGCTCAGGGCCTGGAACTGGCGGTCGCGATTGATGCTGGCAACAGCGTCGTTCGGCCTCAAAGGGCTAGTCGTTCTGTCCCAAGACGATCAGGACTGCACCGCTGAGGAGAAGCAGGATTGCCAAAGCTATCCAGAGCTCAAGGTTCGCGATGCTGCCCTGGGCATCCAGGGCAAATCCTGCTGCACAAGAAAGTGCCGCACTGACCACCAGCAGTGTTCCCAATTTGCTGCGCAGCATGGCTTTTGTCTGTACTTCTCTATCAATGATTGCTCAATGGCGGCAATGCAGGCTTGGCATCCGAGCCTTCATGGCTCCCATACCTGAATCACCTCGACCATGCCTTATTTTCGGCGATGACCGTGGCATATGGAGGCAGGTTTCAATGGCTTTGTTACCGAAGGTAGAGCATGATTGGATCCGCACATAGACCGGCTCGAATACTGGGTTCTACGAGTCGTAACACTGTATCCAAGGGCACTCCTAGCATTGCGCTGTCTTTGTTTTCAAAAAGGTAAGGTATGAGCAACTTGCATGGATTCCGGTCTGCCAAGGCCTTGTGCTGGACGGGTCTGGGTTTGATTGCTGCCGGCCTGGCAGCATGTGGCGGCGGTGGTGGTGGCGGTGGTGGTGGCGATAGCACCCCACAGCAAGGCACGCTCAAGCTGGCCATGACCGACGCTCCGGCGTGTGGCTATGACCATGTCTATGTCACAGTCACCAAAATCCGCGTGCATCAGAGCGCCACGGCAGGTACCACTGATTCTGGCTGGAGCGAGTTGACGATCCCTGCCCAGCGCATTGACCTGCTCGGTTTGACCAATGGCGTGCTGCAGGAATTGGGTTCGCTGCCGCTATCGGCTGGCAACTACCAGCAAGTCCGCTTGGTGCTGGCTGACAATCCTTCCAACCCGACATCCGCCAATCCGCTGGCCAATGCACTGGTGCTGTCGGGCTCGACCAACGAGATCGCTCTGACCACTCCCAGCGGCCAACAAAGCGGCTTCAAGCTGAAGGCCAACTTTAATGTCACCGGCGGCCAGGTCGCCGATATGGTTCTGGACTTCGATGCCTGCAAGTCCATTGTCAAGGCAGGTAACTCAGGCAACTACAACCTCAAACCCGTGGTGGCCGTCATCAAGCGGTTGACTACAGCAATTGTGGGCTATGTGGATCCTGCTCAGGCCTCCAGCATCGTGGTGTCCACGCGTGACCCGGACAACAATTTGCGCGCCACCGTGCCCAATGCCACCACAGGCAAGTTCGTGCTGGCCTACCTGCCGGAGAACATCAACTACACCGTCGTCCTTGCAGGCCAGAACCTGACCACCGCCGCAGTGACTGGCGTTCCTGTCTCGATCGCTGCTGGTACCACCACGCTCAACGCATCGACAGCCCCCATTCCGCTGCCGACATCTGCTTCGGCGACTGTTGCGGGCAAGGTGACAAACACATCCAATACGCCTTTGACAGATGCCGAGGTCAATGCCCAGCAGGTGCTGAGTGCAGGTCAGAAGCTGGACGTCGCATGGACTTTGGTTGATCCCGCCAATGCAAACTACAGCTTGACTCTTCCATTGGGGGCTCCCAATAAAGCAACGTACGTCGCAAGCGGGCCTTTGGTTTTCACTGCAGACACCGCTGCCGCTGGCAAGTACAACATCTTGGGTAGCGCTGCCGGCTACACCACTCAGACCACTGCGCCAGCCGTGACGCTGACAGCCGCCAACAGTGTGACCACCAAGGATCTGGTTCTGGCACCTTGAGAAAAAACTGGGCAATGAGTCGGAATGCTGCTCCTGGCATTCCTATCCATGCCCAGATCATGCTGTCGCCGGCTTCCCAAAATGAAAGCCTGGCCTTTCAGGCCGCTTTCATTTCATCCATCGGAGATCACCGGGGTTGCAATCGCAGTATGAAGCGCCGGGAGTTCCGGCAAGTGACGAGCACGGTGGATGCACCAGCACTTCAGGAGGGTGAACCGATCGCTCTGGCGAGACCCCTGGCTCAATCGGTCTCCTCATTACCCGAGCCGCTCACGAGGGCGAATCATCGCCACCGCAGCATGAAACACCGGGATGAGCCGCCCGGCATTTGCATCGAGCAGTATTTGGGCCTGCATTGCCTGCAAGGGCGGAGGTCGGTTCAATTAGCTCAGGCGTATACCCCGCATCCTGGATGGCCTCTGCAAACTCGGCGTCAGATGCGGTTCCCGAGATAAGCACGGTTCGTTTCTTAAGCTCAAACTCGATGCAGGCCTTGTCATCCATGGCCACAATTGATCGTTTGATGCGCCCCGCGCAGCCACCGCATGTCATGTCGGTCACACGAAAAGCAGTCATTGCATGCTCCTTTCAAGGTTGTGAGTCAAGTCTCAACCCTGACATCATGAGAATGTCAAATGCCTTGTATCTACGATGCTGACCGGGGGCGATGGCATGTGCCAAGCTGTTCCTGATGCGCTTGCTCTGCGCGAGGGGGCACGCCAGCGGCTCCGCCGAGAGCACGCTGGTAGTGCAACCTGGGTTCACTTGTGCGCCTTCTGCGGATCATCTGCCGGATCGACGTAGTTCAGGTCGAATGGGCCTTCCCCGTGGATCTGGATCACGGTTGGAACCTTGAACATGGCGAAGTGATTGGTTTTGGCCGGAATCGAACCGAAGCTGCCGGCTTTTTGGACTTTGAGTGCCTTCGAGTCCCACTTGTCGCCCATTCCGATCATGACCGTGCCCGAGATGACGGTCACGTTCTCGGCTTGGCTGTGCCAATGCGGCAAGACGCGATAGCCAGCGGGCACGGACAGACGCACCACATAGGGGCCAGGTTGATTGGGATCACCTAGGAGTACCGCGAACTTGGCTCCTTTGGCGAGAACCGGAGGCGGTGCTCCCCACTCGACACCTTCGGTGCCGTGGATGGCCCAGGATGCCATAGGTATCACTGCCAGCGCGACGAGGCTGGCTGAACGAGCGAACGAGAAATGAGACATCAGAGTCTCCTTGCGCGCGACCCATACACATCGCCGCTGACATCGCACGCGTCATCAGGGACGAGCCTCCTGAATTGGGCTGTGATGATCCGCCATGCGCACTTCACAGATGTTGACAGGAGGTATCAAAGCCTATTGCAGGCGGATTGGGTTTACAAGCCATGCCAATGCTAAAGCTAATGTCTGTGTGCGCAGCTCATGGTAGCTGCCGGTTCTCGACAACCTGGAGTCAAGAGGCACCAGGGGGCGCGGTTGCCAAGCTCGAGGTTGCAGAACCTGCAATTTGCTCCGGTATGCGGCGTCACAGGTTCCGATATGGAGTGAGGCCATGGAGTCGGCAGATCGCAGAGCCGATTGACAACAACGGCAGGTTTTGCAGCTGTCGCACATCGACACAATGCAGTCATGTGCCAGAAGACGGCTTTGCCGCGATTGGAGCTGCTCATGGTCACGTTGCGGCCTGTCGGTCATCGCTTCACAGCGCTCAGCTGAGCCACGACTCCGGGGGGCTGCGCAGTCACGAGCGGTCGTCGCATACAGCAAATGATTTACGACAAAGTCCGCGGTCAGGGCTCACGCAAAAGAGCGGAAGGCCTATTGCCGCGCATTCAGCCTCGATGTTCAGCGGTTTTGGCACTCCGACCATATGAACCGAGCTTGTTGACTAGGCTGATACTTCGGACTTGAGGCTTCAGCCATCGTCATAATTCGTGCTGTGCCGGAATAGTTCCGCCCAGGGCGACGTGGTTACGCTGAGCCTTCAGTAACTTCACATCTTGCGCTTTCAAACCACATGTCCAATACACCTTCACGCTCCAATCGCGCTTTACCGCAAGTGAAGCTGCGCATGCGTGTTATGGCCGGTGACATCATTGCCATCGGCCCTGGGAAAATCGAACTCCTGGAGACCATTAACGAAACCAAATCCATTGCCGCGGCCGCCAAATCCCTGGGCATGTCCTACCGCCGGGCCTGGTTGCTGGTCGATGGCATCAATCATGCGCTGAATAAGCCGGCGGTGATCACATCAACGGGAGGTTCTCATGGCGGTGGTACGGAGCTCACTGAAACGGGGCATCTGGTGATTGCTCTGTATAGGCGTATCGAGCAACATGCTCTAAGTGCATGTCAAGCCGATCTGGACAAGCTGGTCGCCTTGGTCCACAGCAGCTAGGCAGGCTGGCGGCACAAGCACTGGCACGCAGCGGCATCCTGCGTGGCCCGCAGTGGCGTAGTGCAAAGAATCTCTCATGGCATTGAGCTTCGTGCTGCAGCCCAAGTACGAGCTTCATCGCTCAACGCTCATCGCCTCCCCGTCACCACAAGGGCAGGGCGCTGAATGCATCGCATCAATTCCGCCGGAAACGCTGGCCTGCTTCTCGCAAACCATGAGCAAGCAGTGCAGCTCCATTTTCACCCACCCTATTCAGGGAGGCTCATCTTTTCGTAATATATACTTGAATATAACGAAGGCTGACATGGCAGACTTCGTCTAGTTGGCACGCAGCGGCTCCTCCTGCTTCCACCTGCCACTGTCTCCCGAACTCTTGTGCTTATGTGAATTGAGACCTATATGGGAAGCGAAAAGCTCAACGTCGAAGAGCGGCTGCAAGTGCTGGAAATACTGTTGGAGGAGTCAATCTGGGGGCTCCACCTCTAGCGGCCAGAGCACCGCAAGGCCATCGCGTCTGCTCTGTATACCCGTCTTGAAGTGGCCAACCTGCACCAGGCGTACTCACCAGGCGTGACTGCTGCTTTGTATGAACAGGCGGATGCGCTGTCCGAGTTGGACAACACGCCTGATCCGCTCAAACCCATGCTGCGTCCCTTGGTTCGATATTCAGGGGCTGCAGACTGAACGTCACATTTCCCCCTCAAAGATTTGCGCAAGCAGGTGCGGCTTTGCAAGGGCAGACATCGATTCGAGAAGGTGTGCGCTCTATGTGCAAAGACATGACGAACACGGCTCGCCCAGATCACCGCTCATAAGCTGGTTCGAATAGTCAATGCCTTGTTCGTACTTCGCGACGATCATGTTTAGTAGAGGGCTTTAGTGAAGCAAGATCACATTTCCTACCTGCTGGCCCTCCATCGGGAGCAGGACTGGGCGGCAGCAGCAATTGCATGTCAAATCTCTCAAGCGCAGTTGAAGAAAGCTGTGGCAGAAGCCGAACGCGAGTACGGCTGTTCCCTGGTGAAAACCGGGACAGTCTTTCGGGGGTTCACGACTGAAGGCGAGAAGGTCGTTGTCTGGGCTCAAGGCTTGTCGGAGGCCATTTCCACCCTCAAGCATGTATTTGCGGCTTCGAACAGCAGAAAGGCAATTGCCCCTCTTCTGGATCGACGCTCCGTCTCACCGAAGCGACTTGAGGCACCTGGAGCGGACAGCCAGGAGATCGACCTGATGATCGAGGCGGCGTTGAGCGCACCAGATCATGGTGGTCTACATCCTTGGCGTGTACTGGTGTTTCCCGCGGATTCTCGAGCGCGGCTGGCAGATTTATTCGAACAGGAGAAATTGCGCCGCGACCCTCTAGCCTCCACTGAGGACCTCAGGCGTGCGCGTGAGCACGCTACACGCAGCCCGACTTTGCTCGCTTTCATCATTTCGCCCAAGCTGCGCATGCGGGTGCCGGAGCGCGAACAATGGCTGGCAGCCGGCTCAGCGCTGGGCAACCTGCTGAATGCCGCGCATCAACTCGGCTTTGGTGCCATCATGCTCAGCGGAGAGCGCTGCTTCGACGTTTTGCTTTGCTCTGAGCTGGGGGTCGAGTCCACCGAGTATCTGGCCGGATTCATCAGCCTCGGCAGCATCAGGGCAGCGCCGTCGCAGCGAAAGCCCGCCATGCTCGATTCTGTGAGAGCCTTCTGGCATTCCGGTGAACCGAGTGTTGAGACGCCTGCGAAAAGCCAGGTCTGCCTTGATTCGGCGGCCAGCAATGCAATCTCCGAATCACAGGCTCCTCGCTAAGCTATGCGACATCTTCGCCAGACGCAGGCGGCATGCTTTTGCAGGCAAGCTGCGAGTGCTGCTCTTGACTGGCCAAGTGTGCGCAAGGAGATGACCGGCATGCTTGAGCGGGTCACGGGCAGCGGGGCCCGAAGGCTGGCCTCAGGTCTTCACTTCGACTGAGGGCTCGAAGCCCCCAAAGATCATGCGTTTGCCAGGTATGAGTGCTGCTTGATGTTTCGATTCGATGCTGCCGCTGCATATCTGTCCAGAGGCTGAGGTTTGCGGCCGCAAGCTTCTGGCCCAAAGCCGCGACTGTGCTCGACCGAGGCCGTATGAAAAATCGAAGAGTCAGGTTTTGGGGAGCAGTCGAACCATTCCAACTGCTGTGATTGTCGATTCCCGTACGCTGCTGCTCACCCGAGCACGATGCAGCAGCTCGATTGCGACGAGCAAGGGCTGCTTTGCAACACTCATTCTCAGACAAGAAATGCCTTGCTGGCAGTCGCTTGACGGTGGCCTAGAGCGACTGGCCAGGATTGCAGGAGGCTTCGGCCATTCTCTGGCGTGTGCCTTCGTCGAGGATTCTGCGCATCAATGAAAACAGAGGTTCGGCGCTGGTGTGCTTCTGACCGTAGGTCAGATTGAATCCGTAGTCGAAGTCGGCCGGGTTGGCTCCCTGGTTGTGCTGAAGAATGGTCTCCAGCTTGTCCAGTGCCTTCACGGCTTTGGCTTCGGGTGATGCGGCATCCTCATACTCCTGCCAAAGCGCAAGGATCTCGGCTTGGTGCGACTTATCGAGCGAGCGTGTGAGATGCAGCAGATCGGCCTTTTCCTGCTCGCTTTTGTCAGGATGCTGGTCTTTCTCGATGGCAGGAATGTCTCCGTGAATCGCTTCGCCCAAATCATGCACAAGGCACATTTTCAGCAGCTTGAGCATGTCCATGCCGGCCAGTTCGTCCTCGAATGTCATCGCCATCAGACACAGACGCCAAGTATGCTCGGCGGTGCTCTCCGTCCTGCCTGTCGATGTGTGCGCGCTTCGGAGCACGCTCTTGAGCTTTTCCGCTTCTTGCAGAAAGGCCAGACGGCCCTTGATCTTGTCGATATCCATGCCCGATTCTATAAAGACCCATATGTTCTCGGTCGTCGCATGCTGAAAAGCCAGGGAGGCCAGGAGACGAGCATTCGCCCTATGCACTCTGCCGGATGCACACAGCTGTAGAGCACACAGGCTGGTTCGACCGCGAACTGCAAGGTCTGCCGGCCGCAGTCTCGGATGCCCGGATGTCTTGATCCATTCGAGGTGATCCTGGAATTCATTGACCGCTCAAGCGCTTGCCAAATGACACAGCATAGGCCTGGGAGCGAAAGCGGAGCACCGGATCATTGGTCGGCGCAATGCCGTCGGCCATGACCATAGGATCAAAGTTGATCGACTCGCACATGGATGCTTTTTGGGGCGAAGCACTGGTGATCGTCAATGTACCGGCCTTGAACTCGGGCCGCTGTGCAGGCCAGGGCTGCGTAGGGTCGTCCTGTGGATCGCCAGGCTGCCCTATAGTCACCAGCATGTCCCAGCGAGCCGGCTTTTGCTCCGTGCTGTCGATCAAGGCTTTCTCCAGGAAGTCGGCACCTGCAGTCTTCAATGCTTCGTTGCTCAGAGACTTCTCACCCTCCTGCGGCACGAAGCGCCAGCGCACCGGGGTCACCTTGTCTTGTGCATTGATGAACTTAAACGTGTGAATTCCAAAGAATGCGCTGTGGGTGTAGCTATCCGGCGGGTTGTGGCTGGCCAAATATTGCGCCTGGGCATGATTGTCGGGATGGGAAGCCTTGAATGCGCTGAGCGTTTCCGGATCTGGCTTGCCGGTGGCGGGATCCGGGCGCTGGGCCAAAGTCAGATCCAGGAAAGTCCTGGGGCTGGATGCACCGAACATGGGGGTGTTCAACATGGACATCTGCTGCAACTTCCCCTGCGGGAGCTTGAATTGCAGCGCCATGCCACGCGCGCTCCTGGCGGCATCAGGGACCTTGGGATTGCCACCTGCCAGAGAGAAGCGGGCGATTACCGGAACGACTTTGCCTGTGAACAAGAGGGAGCGCGAGTAACCGGCCGCCTCAGCGGTACCGACGAATTCGCCGATCGCGCAGCTTCCTTTGATGTGATTGCGGCGCTGTCCCTGGTGTACGCCAAAGGTACCCTCCAGAGCCTGGACCACCTCGGGTGCCGTCACTTCAGGTTCAGCAGCCTGGAGAAAAACCGGGGGCAGTGCCATGACGCAAGCCGCTGCGAGCTTTATTTTTCTGCGGTTCATTGTTTCTTCCTTTCAATGATCGGACCTTGGACTCTTAGGGTTGGGCTGTGTGCCAGACGTTGTTGAGAAAGCCATCTCCCGTCTTGTCTCCTGGCTTGGCATCTTTGGCCCAGTAGTAGAGCGGACGGCCTTTGTAGGCCCATTGTTTGTCGCGGCTGTCGCGGATCACGACGCTCCAGTCGCCACTAGCAGCGCTGCCTGCGGCCACCATCAACGGAGGCCAGTTCGTGGCGCAGACTCCGTTGCACACGCTTTTTCCGGAACCAGCGGCATCCTTGTCGAAGACATAGAGCGTCATCTGATTGGGGCCAACGAGCACACCATTGATGGCGGAGGCTGGCATTTGTGCCTGGGTCCCGGATGTCATGGCGCAGGCCGCCAGCAGCACCGAGTTCAGGGCGGCAAGGAAAACGAAGCGGGTCATGGAGTCTCCTTTTGGTTGACTTGCTGTAAACAGTTCAACGAAGCGGTTTATTCCATGCAGAGCGGTAACTACGCGGTTTTCAATCTCTATTGATGTCAACGATGCAGGCCATGCGTAGATCAGGCCGCGTCACCCAATAGACATGTCTCTGGGGCCGATCTCTGCGGCTCGCAGCTGTCGAGGAAAACCAGTGCGCAGCCGGGTCAAGCAGCTTATGAATGAGCTGCATCGCCCCAAAAGCGATACATGTCTGCACCACGGTTGTCGGGTAGTCATTGATTGCGAAGCAGATGGCCGCCAGAACAATCCGCCTTTACCCGCTCAAGCCTGAAGCGCTCGCCCAACCAGGCGTTTCTGATGCCGTCGTCTAAGCGAGCCCAGTTGCTGGAAGCAGAGTGGCCGGCCAGTCAGTCTTCGCAGGCATGGGAGCTGCAGCTTTGTTCAGCTGTGAATCCTCGATAGTCTTGTCGTTCAAGAAGAGGGACTGTGAACCCTCGAGAAACAGGCTGGAAGCCCTTGGTCTTGGCTGTGCTGCAACTGCCCTGAAGCAGGGAGACACGCATTCGGCAAGGTTGCAAAGTTCTGCTGACAACAAAGGCAATTGCTGAGCACTGCGTAGAAGAGGCTCGATTCAGCTCATCAACTGCGCTTGCCGAACTATCACGATTTTTTGAACTTTCGGTGAGGACTTCGAGATCAGGTGCGCAAAACAATGTGCTCATGCCTTCTCCTGCACATCAACCGCCGAAGCGCAGCGCCACAGTTCAGCCGCTGTGGCTGCGTATGAACCACTGGATCAATGCACTAGCTGTGCTGGTCATGGTGATGAGCGGCTGGCGAATCTACAACGCCTCGCCCATTTTTGACTTCTTCTTTCCCGCCGACCTCACCCTGGGCGGCTGGCTGGGCGGCGCACTGCAATGGCATTTCGCGGGTATGTGGCTGTTCGTGCTCAATGGGCTTGCCTATCTGCTGCTCAATCTGTTCACAGGCAGGTTTGCGCAGCGCATGCTTCCCGTCACTGTGCGCGGCATATTGCGTGACACCTGGCTCGCACTGACGGCACGTTTGTCGCATTCAGACTTGAGTCACTACAACCAACTGCAGCGTGCAGCCTACCTGTTTGCCGTTGCAGATTTGATATTGCTGGTGCTCAGTGGCCTGGTGATCTGGAAGTCGGTGCAGTTTCCGCTGCTGCGCGAGCTTTTGGGTGGCTACGACATGGCACGACGCATTCATTTTTACTGCATGGCGGCCATTGTCTGCTTTGTTGCCGTTCATCTTCTCATGGTCGTACTGGTTCCGCGCTCTTTGCTCCTCATGGTGCTGGGCCGCCCGACGTTCCGCCCTGCGATCAAGGAGAGCACGACATGAGCACATCCCCCTGGCATAGGGACAACGGTGAAGTCGTGGTCGCCGAGGCTAGTCGGCTGATCGACAGGCAGTTGTCGCAATCAACGCGTCGGCAGTTTCTGGCACGAGGTCTCACACTGGGCGGTATCGGTCTGCTCAGTGGGTGCCGCATCGACGACAACGCCACAGCAGAAGCGGCGCTCTCCCGGATATCGCGCTTCAACGATCGTATACAGGGCTGGCTGTTCGACTCCTCGCGTCTTGCACCCACTTATCCCGAATCCATGATCACCCGGCCATTTCCCTTCAATGCTTTTTATGACGAAAGCAGGGTTCCGGAAGTGGACGGAGCCAGTTTTCTTCTGGAGGTCACAGGCCTTGTGGCCGACAAGCGCAGCTGGACGCTCCACGAGCTGCGCGCGCTGCCGCAGTACACGCAGGTCACGCGCCACATATGTGTGGAAGGCTGGAGCGCCATCGGCAAATGGGGTGGTCCACGCTTTGGTGACTTTCTACGCGCCGTGGGAGCTGACCTCAGTGCCCGCTATGTAGGCTTTCAATGTGCCGATGACTACTACACCAGCATCGATATGGCGACAGCCCTGCATCCTCAGACGCTGCTCGCACTCGACTGGGATGGGCAGCCTCTGCCACCCAGATACGGCTTCCCGATGAAGCTTCGCATGCCTACCAAGCTGGGCTACAAGAATCCCAAGCACATACGGGCCATCTTCGTGAGCAACTCCTTCAACCGCGGCTACTGGGAAGACCAGGGCTACAACTGGTTCGGCGGCAGCTGAGGAAACACTTCTTCAAACCGATCTCTCCTGTTCCCACTGCGGCGCATGCCGTCTTTTTCCACCTGAGCCAAGAAAGTACCATCATGAAACACGCATTCATCACCACCGCGCTTTCCATGTGTCTGGCATTGAGCGTCACTTCGGCCTTTGCAGCCGATGCGATGACCAAGGAGCCCATGGGCAAAGATCAAATGGACAAGCCTGCCATGGGCAAGGACTCCAAGCACAAGGATTCCATGAGCATGAGCAAGGGCGCAATGACCAAGGACGAAAAGTCTTCCATGGATCACATGGGCAAGGACAAGATGAGCAAGGACGCCATGGGTAAGGAAGGAATGTCAAAGGGCGCCATGGGCAAATAGCAAGCAAAGGAGCGGCAATAGCCATCTTGACGTCTTGTCGCTCCCCGCACTCCAGCTACTGCGTCCGCAGCTGACGCAGCATCAAGCTCATTTTGTTCCTGCAATCACAACGCGCGGACCACCCAGTCCGGGCCACTCTGGCCGAGCCGGGCCGGGCTGGGCTGGGCTGGGCTGGGCTGTCACGATGCGGCCGGAAGACGAGCAGATGCTGTCCTGAAAGATAGTCGGCTCGTTCATGCGCTGGAGGGCTGGAGTCCGAAGTTCAAGGGGCGGCATCTGTACTAGCCGTAGCAGGTGCCAATCATCACCGGCATTCTTGCTGGTGATTCAAGAGATCGGGGGCTGTAGCCGCACATCCATCCAGGCAGCCACGTCAGCATGTCCTGAGCATGGTCATACGGCGATGTCGCAACTTACCTTGCGCCTCCAGGAAGCCTGAATGATGGCCGCGCATTTGCCAAGCAATTCAAGGCGCTCATTCGGGAGAGCAAGCCGATGCACCGTTTTTGCAGCAGAAAGCAGCGACAGGACTCGCCACTTATGGCAGAACCTCAAAGGTTCTGGACACATCGGGCACAGTTCGCTGCAGTGTCAATGGAGACGCGAATCAGAGATCTCGGCGAATGAGTGAGCCCTTGAAAAGCACCGGGCCAGTCGGCCCCGTTGAGCTGGGGACGCCGCCTTTCGGCTCCAGGCTGATGGCCAGGGCCGGGATTGCGTTCACATCGCTCTCCTGCGCAGTGAGTTGCTCAAGCTTTCCATCACCCATGACGCCCAAAGAGCGCGGAGCGCCTTGCTGGGGCAAGGCCCATAGTTGCAAAGACTGGTTGTCCGCTTCTTTAAAGCCGCTCACACGCTGCAACACCAATTGCTTATGTCGAGGATCGAACGTCACCAGCATGGATGCATCGGCCTTGCCGTCGGCCAGCACCGCCACATACTGAATCTGGGGAGCAGCCTGCAGTGCAGCCTGTGTCATCTGGAGCTGAGCTTGCAGCGCAGACAGTTGTTGCTGTGAGGCGTCTTCGAGCCCCCGCTGAAACCAAAGTCCCACCGAGACAGCCGCCACAGTGGCCAATCCGCCTGCCAGGGCCAGCCCACGCCACCAAGCGAGTGATGGCACTGGCGGCTTCGATACAGCAGCTTCATGTTGGCGAGCCAGTCTGATGCTGGCATCTTCGGCTTGCAGCAAATTGACTATGCGTGTCCAGACCGCTGCATCGGGCTGTATTGGAGTCTGAACCTCGGAGAAGGCCGACCAGCGACCTTGCCACAGCAATGCTGCCGCCCGTACCTGCGGATATTCGCGTGCCAGTTGCTCAAAGCGTCGGCGTGCCCCCCCGTGCAAGGTTCCCAATGAATAGGAAGCAGCCAGGCGGTCGAGCAATTCGGGGTTTCGAGTCAGATTCATGATGTGGACTCCTGACGCTCAGACATGGCGGGCCATGCATTTGCGCAGTTGCTCCAGGCTGCGGCGCATCCATGTCTTGACGGTGCCCAGCGGCAGCTTCAGGCAGCTGGCCAGCTCGCTATGACTTAAATCTCTCAGATAGGCCAAGCTCACCACTTGGCGCTGGGGCTGCGCCAGTTGCTGCAGGCACTGATGCAATGCCGCGGCCTGTTCGCTAGCCTCGATCAGCTGCATGGGCGCTTGCGCATCCTGGTCCTGCAACAGATCTTCCACGCTCTCGATCGGGACATTGAGATGCAGGCGCTCGGCCCTGCGTCGGCGCAAAAAGTCCAAAGCCCGGCTGCGCACCAGCATGCCCATCCAGGCCAGAGGCGGGCTGAGCGAGTCTCGGTAGGTCTCCGCACTGCGCCAGATGCCCAGAAAGCTCTCTTGCAACACATCCTCGGCCCACTCTTTGTTGGCGACGATGCGCAGAGCCAGCCCATACAGCCGCGAGGCGGTCAGGTCGTACAGCAGCTTGAGAGCACGCTCATCCCGGGTTGCGACGCGGTCGAGTAAGTCCATCAATTCGTTGTCCGATGTTTTGGCGCTCATGCAGCCATTGTGAACAGAAGCGCCTCTTTAATGCGGCGCTGTTGGATAACTGCCAAGGCGTATTGCCGACCTTGCCTGTTTACCTATACGCAGCATCTCGGCTGCCGGATGTGGGCAACGCATGAATTGGCTCAAAAATATTTTCAAAAACTTGAATCCACCGATCCACAGCCTGCGTATTCCAAGGGTCGGACATCGAAATTGCTCGACACAGCCCCACAGCCAACTAGGAGTCATCATGAAGATCAATCTGTTTGAAGGCCATCCCTCACTCATGGCATCGCGACGCGGATTTCTGGGTACTACCGGCACTTTGTCAGCGGTGGCCGTCGCCATGCTGGCAGGCAGCGAAGCTCTGGCTCAAGGCATGGGCAATGACCCAGCCAAGGATGTATCCATCCTCAATGTGGCCCTGGGGCTGGAACATGAGGCTATCAATGCATACCAGCTGGGAGCCGGTAGCGGTCTGCTGCAAAAGCCCGTGCTGGATGTCGCCCTGCTGTTCCAAAGCCATCACAAGGCCCACCGTGATGCCTTGATTGCAACCATTCAGAAAATGGGTGGCAAACCGGTAGCCGAGGCCCCGATGCAGACCTATGCCGAATCGCTGAAGGCTGCAACCCTGAAAAGCCAGGCTGATGTACTGGCTCTCGCCGCAAGACTGGAACTTGGGGCGACCAACGCCTACCTGGGCGTCATTCCCGCCTTTGAGAGCCGTGATCTGGCCAAGGTCGCGGGACGCCTGGCGGCTGATGAAACCATGCATTACACAGCACTGAGCTCGGCTCTGGGTCGTCCGCTGCCTGGTAACGCCTTGACGTTTGGCGGCTGACAAGCCGCAGCCTCGAGTACCGGGCAAGTCTGCCCAGTGCATTTCTCACCTTGTTTGAGGGAATTATCATGACGCACCGACACACACTTTCGCTGACTGCTCTGTGCCTATCCGCGCTTGGCCTGAGCGCTTGCTCATCCATGGGATCGCACTCCATGTATTCGCAAGCTGAACTTCCGGCTTCCGTGCAAGTACCCGCAGGACACAAAGTGGCCATGGAGACCGTGGGTATTGGCCAGATCACCTATGAGTGCCGAGCCAAAAAGGACATGGCAGCCGAGCACGAATGGGTGTTTGTAGGCCCCGATGCCAAGCTGCAAACGCGAAGCGGTACGGTCATCGGCAAATACTGGGGGCCGCCAGCGACTTGGGAGAATAACGACGGCTCCAAGGTCACTGCCACGCAGCTTGCCGTGGCTCCTGCCGGAGCGGGCAATATCCCTCTGCAACTGGTCAAGGCCAACCCTGCTAGCGGCGTGGGAGCCATGCAGGGGGTGACCTATATCCAGCGTGTGGCAACCAAGGGTGGCGTCGCGCCGAGCATGGCCTGCGGAGCCGCGAATCTGGGCAGCAAGCAGATCGTGCAGTATCGGGCCGACTATATTTTCTGGAAAGCAGCCTGACAGAGAGTCCAGTGGCGCGCCTTCCCTGTAAGAGGCCGGAACGTGGCGCCATTTTTCAGCCTGGTGCACGAAGTGCAGTCCCCACGCAGGCCAGATGGCGCGAGCGTGCCCATGGATCTCGTGGCTCTCGCACTGGGTAACCAGAGCCTCGATTTCGGTACCTTGCCCCGAATCGCCTGCGGCAATGGCCTGCTAGGGCTTGATTTCGGCAGCCACGATGCGTGTCCCCGGCCCATGCCGGAGCCACTGCCGGTCACCAGAACGATCTTGCCTTTGAAGCCGGCCACCATGCTTTCTTTCCATTGATGCTTGCTTCTAGGAATCATGGAAACAGCTGCGGCACGCCACCGAGGCGGCTGCCTTTTCCGGTTTCGTCGCTCGGCGGCTTCGGCAATGCAGTACCGGCTGGTAAGGGGCAGCCCCGTGTACCCATTGCGGTCGGCCCGAGGCTGACAGCTGCCATCTGATTACGGTTTGAGCTACTGATGTCCCTGACCATGGGTAATGAGCGCGGGAAGGGAAGCGGGTAGCTCAGCCAACGGGACAAGCCCGGAAATTTCCGGTTTATGGCCTGGTGGCTGCACCGCTGAGGGCCGCTCGGCGTGGACAAGCTGAGATGCTGATGTTTTTGGTATACGCAAGTGACGCAAAGTAACGAATAATGAGCCTTCACGACTGCAAGCGCGCTTGAGGTTCAAACATGATTCGTGCCAATGCCATCGCAAAGCGAACGATCACCGGCCAGTTGCTGGAGATCGCCATGGCTCAGTCCTTTTGCGCAGTGATGATTACCGATGCCAGGTTGGATGGAGAGGGGGCTGTCATCGAGTACTGCAATGCAGCCATGTGCGAGATGACCGGATACACCGAAGCAGAGCTTCTGGGCCGCTCGCCGCGCATGTTGCAGGGGCCGCTGACGGATCAACTGGTGTTGCAGCGTTTGCATGAGTCTCTGGAGCAAGGCCTGCCATTTCAGGGCAGTGTGGTGAATTACCGCAAGGACGGCAGCACCTACCACGTGGAGTGGAATATTTCCCCCGTGCGTGATGAGAAGGGCGTCATTCGGCACTTTGTGGCGGTGCAGCGCGATATTTCGGAGCGTGTGCAGGCCGAGCAGGAGCGCGCGCTGCTCGCCAGGGCATTGAATGCGACCAATGACGGCATCTTGATCACGGATCGCGACTCCACCATCGTCTTTGTCAACCAGGCTTTTGAAGCTCTCACGGGCTATAGCGCGGCGGAACTGCTGGGCCAGCCCACCGAGATGCTGCGCTCGGGCCTGCATGAGCCGGAGTTCTATGCCCAGTTGCAGGAAGCATTGAGTCTTGGCCACAATTTTCGCGCCACCTTCATCAACCGTCACAAAAGCGGCGGCGTGTACTACGCCGAGCAAAGCATTGCAGCTCTGCGCGACGAGTCAGGGCAGATCAGCCACTATGTAGGGGCATCCAAGGACATCAGCCGCATGGTGCAGCGAGAGATGGAGCTGCGCGAGCGCGCAAACCGCGACAAGCTGACGGGCTTGCTCAACCGCCATGCAGGCGAGACCGAGCTCAAGCGCAACCAGCTCCAGGCTCAGAATCAGCTGCGGCCTTATGGCGTGATATTGGGCGATATTGATCTTTTCAAGCAGGTCAACGACCGCTTTGGCCATGTTGCCGGAGATCGCGTGCTCAAGATGGTGGCACATGTGCTTTCCGGCAAGGTTCGTCGCTATGACCATGCCGTGCGTTGGGGGGGGGAGGAGTTCCTGATCGTCCTCTCGGATGCCAGCCTCGGTGTGGCCGCAGGACTGGCAGAGCGCATTCGCTGTGCCGTGGCGGAATGCGCCGATCCCGAGGTGGGGCGTTTCACCATTTCTTTAGGGGTTGGACTCTGGGAGCCAGGCGAAACCGAGGACGATCTGCTCAAGCGCGCAGATGCGGCGCTCTACAGGGCCAAGCATAGGGGGCGCAATCAGGTGGCCATCGCCACGGGGTCGATGAACATGCCTTTGGTGCAAGCGCCCGAGTTGCTGGCGCAGGGCGATTCCTTGACCTTTTCGGGGAAGAGTCCGGATAAGCCGTGGACAGGGGCTGCCTCACCGTAGAATTTGCTATTCCTCCCTGTCCTCGTCTTCATAGCTTTTGAGTGGTTTGAACAATTCCGAACTGCATTCCGTGCAGGCCGATCTGGTGGCAGTGCTGGTTGCCGTCACGGGTGGCCAGCCCCGTATCCTGACCACCGGGTCCGGGCGTGCCTTGCCTGCCGGGCCTTTTACCAGCAACCACCGCTCGCTGCAGGCCAGCTTGCGTGCCTGGGTGGAGAAACAGACCCACCATCCTCTGGGCTTTGTGGAGCAGCTCTACACCTTCGCAGACCGGGAGCGCTCGCAGCAGCTGGGTATGCATGTCATCTCCATCAGCTATCTGGCGCTGACTCAGGAACTGGATGAGGTCGGTGCCGCACAGCCGGGCTGGCAGGACTGGTATCGCTACTTTCCCTGGGAGGACTGGCGCGACGGGATGCCCGGCGTGATTGCCGAGCGCATTGCGCCAGCGCTGCATGCCTGGAGCGAAGCTGCTTCAGATAGTGTAGCTAGAAGTGCACGCTGGCAAAGAGCTTCAATGACTTTTGGCCTTGATGAGCACGAATGGAACGAGGAGCTGGTTCTGCAGCGCTACGAGCTGCTGTTTGAAGCAGGTGTGGTGCCCGAAGCCTGGGGCGAGGGCGATGAAGCACGCGCGGCCGAATTGCTGCCCGGTGCCGCCATGAGTAATGATCACCGCCGCATTCTGGCTACCGGCATGGCCCGTTTGCGCGCCAAGATCAAATACCGGCCCGTGGTGTTTGAGCTGATGCCCGAGGAATTCTCGCTGCTGCAGTTGCAACAGACGGTGGAGGCATTGGCGGGGCGCGGCTTGCACAAGCAGAACTTCCGGCGCCTGATCGAGCAGCAGGCGCTGGTTGAGGAAACAGGCCAGATGACGGCCGTAGGTGCGGGCCGCCCGGCCAAGCTGTTCCGCTTCCGACGCAATGTAATGCTGGAGCGCGCCATTGCTGGCAACAAGCTGCCGCTGGCAAGAAGTCATTAGCCCCTGAACCACTCTTGGGATGGAGGACTGTTTTAACTGCGGGAGCGGCTTGACTTAAATAATGCTCAGACTTAGCATAAGTCCGTTTGCGTAAGGCCTGAAAGCGATCTGGAAGTCTTTGCGTTTTTTATTGAACTAAAAATACTCAAAATGAGCATTAATAAAATTGCAGCCTTGCCCGTCCCATCCCTACCCGATGTAATGCTGGAGCCGCTGGTACGCATGGCCTTGCTGGAAGATCTGGGACGCGCCGCAGACTTGACCACCGACACCATTGTTCCTGCCGATGCAATGGGCGAGTTGCGTCTGGTGGCCAGGCAGGATGGCATCTTGGCCGGACTTGATCTGGCTCGTCTGGCCTTTGTGCTGATGGATGCTCGCATGGAGTTTGACGTCCGCTGCGCAGACGGCACGCTGCTGCAGCCTGGCATGGAGATCGCCCGCATTCGTGGCAAAAGCCGAGCCATTCTCACGGCCGAGCGTACGGCGCTCAACTACCTTTGCCATCTCAGCGGCGTGGCCAGCGCCACGCATTCGATTGCAGAGGCCATCAAGCCCTTCGGCACCCGAGTGACCTGTACGCGCAAGACCATGCCGGGTCTGCGAGCCTTGCAGAAGTACGCCGTGCGTGTCGGTGGCGGCAGCAACCACCGTTTTGGCCTGGACGACGCCGTACTCATCAAGGACAACCACATTGCGCTGGCCGGCGATGTCGCCACGGCTGTGGGGCGTGCTCGTGCCGGCGTGGGACATATGGTCAAGATCGAGCTGGAAGTGGATACGCTGGCCCAGCTGGATGTGGCACTGCAACTGGGCGTGGATGTCGTGCTGCTGGACAATATGGGTCTGGATGATTTGCGCACTGCGGTCGGCATGTGCAAGGGCCGGGCCATCACCGAAGCCTCGGGGCGTATTTCCCCCGAAACCGCAGCTGCCGTGGCTGCCACGGGCGTGGACCAGATTGCCGTGGGCTGGCTCACGCACAGTGCGCGCGTGCTCGATATAGGTCTGGACGCTTGATGGCCTCCCCCCTGAGCGGCTTTGTCGCTTCCTTCCATGGGAGAGGGGCAGCCTTGCTTCGTAGCGGCGCTTGCTTGCAGTCCCTTGTTCTAGGGGGGCATTGATGAAGGCCGTGCTTATGTGGCGCCGCAGCTGGGCGGTACTGGTTGCTGCAGCGCTGGCGGTGACGGCTGCGGGGATTTGGCATGCCCGCGCGGGCACGGCGGTAGTCCGTTTTGAAAAGCCCATCACCATCGTTGTGACCTTTCCGCCAGGCGGTGGCACGGACCTGCTGGCGCGTCGCCTGGGCGCGGCCATGCAGCAGCGTTTGGGCCAGTCCGTAGTAGTGGAGAACCGGCCCGGCGCCAGCGGCAATATCGGAGCGAGCGCAGTGGCCGAGGCAGCCCCCGACGGCGCCACGCTGCTCATGGCCAACAGCTCGTTTGCCATCAATCCCGGCGTCTACCGGCATCTGGACTTCGACCCACGCCGGGACTTCAAGGCTGTGTTCAACGTCGGCAGCATCGCTTCGGTGCTGGTGGTTCCCAGCCAAAGCAGCGTGCGCAATCTGCACGATGCGCTGGCCGGAGCGAGCGTTGGCCAGCCTTTGCCATTTGCCTCCTGCGGCAACGGCACACCCCAGCATATGGCGGGTGAGATGCTGGCCCAGGCCGCCCATGCAAGCCTCCAGCATGTGCCCTACAAGGGTTGCGGCCCGGCCATCACTGCAGTAGCCGCAACACAGCTACCTGTGGCCGTGGTCACAGTCAGCAGCGCCGCGCCCCTGATAGCTGCAGGCCGCGTGCGGGCCATCGCTGTCACGGCACCGGCCCGCGTCGCATCCCTGCCCGATGTCCCCACGATGGCCGAGCAGGGCCTGGCCGGTTTTGCCGTAGAGCAGTGGCATGGCTTGCTGGCGCCGGCTGCCACGCCGGAGCCTGTGATTGCCCGTCTGCACCAGATGCTGACGCAGATACTGGCCGAGCCAGAGATGCAGCAGGCGCTGCGCGAGCAGGGCTATACCCCGGCCGGGGAGTCTGCCGCCCAGTTCGGCAAGCTCATCGCAGCCGATATCGAGCGCTATGCGGCCGTGACCGCGCAGCTCGGACTCACGGTTGATTGAGCGCAGGCCAGCGGGCGACGCCGGATGCCCATGTTCGTGACGGGCCACCTGCAAAGGTGGCCTGTTCTGTTTCAGGCATATGACGAGTTAGCTATACGAAGGTATAGCTGAGGCCAACCAAAAGCCAAGCCTCTCTTCCCAAGGCAGGCTCGCTTTGTCGACTGGTGGGTTTGATAATCAAAGGCGGGGATCAGGGCACCAGACCCTGGCGCCACGGCGGCATGCTTTGCCGCCCATCGCATGGAGAAGTTCCCTTTGGATGCCCATTCCTTGACGGCGCTATGGCGCGCGGCTTCCTCATGCTCTCCCGCTTTTCTGTCCTGCTGCAAAGCTGCTTCTGTATTCAAGAAGTTGCGAGGGCGAGACAGGATCAATCCTGGGCCGGGACCTGCCCTGGCCATATCGATGCCATTGTTTGCTGCTTATGAAACAAGCCCTGAACTCCTGCAGTCCCGTAGGGCCTGCCTGCCTGCTGTTGTGTCTGGCACTCGCTGCCTGCAACGGCGACAAACAGACGCCGGCCGCCGCTGCCGATAGCCGGACTGCGCTGCACCGCGAAGGCAATCTGGTCGTGGTGCCGTCGCAATCTCCAGTGCTGGCGCAGCTGAGGCTGGCACAGGCCACCCAGGAGCAGGTCCAAACCCTGATCTCGGCGCCGGCGAATATCGAGGCCGAGCCTGAAAAGATGGTCAAGATCACGCCTCCGGTCGCAGGCCGGCTGGTGCATCTGCATCGACAGCTCGGCGACCCGGTCAAGGTCGGCGAGGCCTTGATCACCATGGACTCCTCCGATATCTCGGTCGCTCGGGCGGACAATGCCAAGGCCCAGTCCGCGCTGCTGCTGGCGCGTCAGGAGTTCGACCGCCAGAAGCTGCTGTTTGATGCCGAGATCGCGGCGCGCAAGGACTACGAGGCCGCGCAGCAGGCGCTGGCCGCAGCCAGCGCCGATGCGCGCGCTGCGAGCGACCGCCTGGCTCAGCTTGGTGCCGATGTGCAGGCCAGCTCGCGCGGCAGCTATGTGATCAAGTCGCCGATCAGCGGACGCGTGGTGGAAATGGCAGGCTCGCAGGGCGGCTATTGGAACGACGTGAATGCCTCGGTGATGACCGTGGCCGATCTCAGCAAGGTCTGGCTCAGCGCCAGCGTGCCTGAGCGCGACCTAGCCCATGTGGATGTGGGCCAGCAAGCGCATATCGCGCTGACCGCCTATCCCGACCTCAAGCTCGAAGGCCGTGTGCAATACGTGGGTGAGATCGTTGATGCCGCCACGCGCAGCGTCAAGGTGCGCGTGGCCGTGGACAACCGCGAAGGGCGGTTGCGCCCGGGTATGTTTGCGCGCGTGAGCTTCGACGGACCGGGTCGTGACGCCCTCATGGTGCCGACCACGGCGCTGCTCCAGGGCAATGTGAGCTCA
This sequence comes from Comamonas sp. NyZ500, assembly GCF_016772095.1. Lineage (NCBI taxonomy): Bacteria > Pseudomonadati > Pseudomonadota > Betaproteobacteria > Burkholderiales > Comamonadaceae > Comamonas > Comamonas sp. NyZ500. The sequence goes on from NZ_JAEIJE010000009.1 coordinate 74,312, forward strand.
CGGGTGTTCGTAGACAAGGGGCGCACGGACAAGGGCGCCCGCTTTGAGCCACGCGACGTGCAGGTCGGCGAGCAGCAGGATGGCAAGGTGGAGATCCGCTCGGGCCTGGCGGCCGGCGAGCGCATCGTCGTCAACGGTGGAGTGCTGCTGCAATGATCGAGCGCATCGTCAATCTCAGTTTTGCACGTCGCGGCGTGGTGTGGCTGATCTTCATCTTTGCAGCCCTGTATGGCGGGTTCAGCTGGAAGCAGCTGCCGCTCGAGGCCTATCCCGACATCGCCGATGTGACCTCGCAGATCGTCACCCAGGTGCCGGGTCTGGCGGCCGAGGAAATCGAGCAGCAGATCACGATTCCGCTGGAGCGTGCGCTGCTGGCCACACCGGCCATGCATGTGCTGCGTTCGCGCAGTCTGTTCGGCCTGTCGCTGATCACCGTGGTGTTCGAGGACGGGGTCGATGGCTACTGGGCGCGCCAGCGCCTCAAGGAGCGCATGGACGAGGTCGATCTTCCCTATGGCGCGCGCGCCGCGCTCGACCCCTACAGCTCGCCCACGGGCGAGGTCTACCGCTATACGCTGGAAAGCCCCACACACAGCCTGCGCGAGTTGTCCGAGCTGCAGCAGTGGGTGGTGATTCCGCGCCTCAAGAAAGCACAGTCCGTGGCGGACGTGACGAATTTTGGCGGCCTGACCACGCAGTTCATGCTCGAACTCGACCCCGCGCGCCTGCTGCAGTACGGGCTGACCCTGTCCCAGGTGATCGAGGCCCTCAATGCCAACAACGCCAGCGGCGGCGGCAGCGTCATAGACCGTGGCGAAGTCTCTTATGTGGTGCGCGGCGTGGGCCTGCTGAGATCGCTCGACGACATGGGCAATGTGGTGGTCAAGACCTCGGACAACGGCACGCCGATTCTGGTCAAGGACCTGGGGCGCCTGACCTATGGCAATGTGGAGCGCCGCGGCATTCTGGGCAAGGACGACAACTCCGACACGCTGGAAGGCATCGTGCTGCTGCTCAAGGACGCAAACCCCTCCAAGGCGCTGGAAGGCATCCATGCCGCAGTGAAGGAGCTCAACGAGAAGCTGCTGCCGCCCGACGTCAAGGTCGTGCCCTATCTGGACCGCACCACGCTGATCGAGCGCACCACGCATACCGTGGGCAAGACCCTGGCCGAAGGCATGATCGTCGTGACCCTGGTGCTGCTGCTGTTCCTCGGCAGCCCGCGCGCGGCGCTGATCGTGGCGCTGACGATTCCCATGGCGCTGCTGCTGGCCTTCGTCTTCATGCATCACGCCAGGATCCCGGCAAATCTGCTGTCGCTGGGAGCCATAGATTTCGGTATTTTGGTGGACGGTGCTGTGGTCGTGGTCGAGAACATTCTGCGCCGCCGCGAGGCCCAGAAGGACAAGCCCTTGACGCCGCGCGACGCCATCTCGGCCACGCTGCAGGTGGCGCGCCCCATCTTCTTCGGCATGTGCGTGATCGCCGCTGCCTATCTGCCGCTGTTCGGTTTCGAGCGCATCGAGTACAAGCTGTTCTCGCCCATGGCCAGTGCCGTGGGGGCGGCCCTGGTGGGAGCGCTGGCCGTGGCGCTGCTGCTCACGCCGGGCCTGGCCTGGATGGCCTTTCGCTGTCCGCGCAAGATCTTCCACAACCCCGTGCTCTACTTCCTGGGCGAGCGCTATGACCGCTTTCTCAGCGACGCTGTGGGGAAGATGCGCTGGCTGGTAGGGGCCGTGGCGGCGGCGATGGTGGCGCTGGTGCTGCTGGCCGGCACCATAGGCCGCGACTTCCTGCCTTATCTGGACGAGGGCTCGATCTGGCTGCAGGTGCAGATGCCTCCCGGCATCACGCTGGACAAAGCCCGCGACATGGCCGACGAGCTGCGTCGGGCCACGCTGGAGTTCCCCGAGGTGTCCTATGTCGTGACCCAGACTGGACGCAACGACGACGGCACCGATTACTGGACGCCTTCGCACATCGAGGCCAGCGTGGGCCTGCATCCTTACGATCAATGGAAGTCGGGCCTGAACAAGCAGCAACTGATTGCCAAGATGGCTGAGCATTTCGAGAGGATGCCTGGCTATACCGTGGGCTTCATGCAGCCCATGATCGACGGCGTGCAGGACAAGCTCTCGGGGGCGCACAGCGACCTGACCGTGAAGGTCTACGGCCAGGACCTGAGCGAGGACCGGCGCGTGGCCGACGAGATGGTGGGCATTCTGTCCAAGGTGCCCGGTGCGGCCGATGTGGCCGTGGACATCGAGCCGCCGCTGCCCAATCTGCGCATAGACCTGGACCGTGCGGCAGCCGCGCGCTACGGCATCAACGCGGCCGATGTGGCCCAGCTGATCTCCACGGGTGTGGGTGGGGCCTCCATAGGCCAGCTCTACGTGGGTGAACGCAGCTACGACATGACGGTGCGCTTCGCGCCCGGCACTCGCAGTGACCCCGAAGCCATAGGCGCGCTGCGTCTGGCCGCTGCCAATGGCGCCCAGGTGCCGTTGGCCGATGTGGCGCGCATCAGCACTACGGTGGGACAGAGCGTGATCGTGCGCGAGGGCGGCGAGCGCCACATTCTGGTCAAGCTCAATGTGCGCGGCCGTGATCTCGCGGGCTTCCTCAAGGATGCGCATGAGGCTCTCGATGCCCAGCTCCAGTACGACCACCAGAAGACCCATATCGAGTGGGGCGGCCAGTTCGAGAACCTGCAGCGTGCCGAGGCACGGCTGCTGGTCATCCTGCCACTAACGCTGGGCATCATGCTGGTGCTGCTGTTCGGCGAGTTCGGCAATCTGCGCCAGCCGCTGCTGGTGCTGGGCGTGGTGCCGCTGGCCATGATCGGCGGCTTTGCCGGACTGCATCTGCGCGGCATGACGCTCAATGTCTCGAGTGCCGTGGGTTTCATCGCGCTGTTCGGTGTGGCCGTGCTGTCGGGCGTGCTCATGGTTTCGCAGATCAACCGGCTGCGTCGCGAGGACGGTCTGGAGTTGCGCGATGCCGTGCTCGAGGGGGCATCGAGCCGCATGCGTCCGGTGCTGATGACGGCCACGGTGGCAGCCTTCGGTCTCATGCCGGCCATGCTTGCTACGGGCCTGGGCAGTGATGTGCAGCGGCCGCTGGCCACCGTGGTGGTCTGCGGGCTGGCCAGCGCCACCTTGCTTACCCTGCTGCTGCTGCCCAATCTCTATTACGTGATCGAGCTGCGTGCCCAGCGTGCGCTTGAGCGCAAGCGCCGGCGAGCGGCCGAGCGCGGGGAACTCGACGACGAGGATGCCGCTCCGGTGACGACATCGGCCGCCGCGGAGCGCATGGCCCCCTGAGTCCGGGCCCGCGCGATACCTACCAACTTGGAAGCACCATGCAATTTCCCTTTCTTTCCCTCAAGCGCCTGGCTCTGCTGCTGGCGACGCTGGGCCTGGGTGGCACGGCATTGGCCCAGGCCGCGGCGCAGCCCGCCGCCGCCGGGCTGCGCTTCAGCGACTATCTGAGCGCTGTCGAGCAGCACAGCCTGGACCTGCAATCACAGCAGCAGAACGTGGTGTCGGCCCGGGCTGGCGTCGGCATCGCGGGCATACGACCCGATCCCCAGCTCTCGCTGGGCGCTGCGCGCGAGCAGGTCAATAGCGGCCTGCCGCGCCCGCAGAACCGTACCTATGAACTCAGCATGGAGCTGGAGACCGGCGGCAAGCGCTCGGCTCGCATTCGCGCCGCACGCAGCCAGGTACGGCTGGCCGAGGCTGGGGTCGAGGGATTCCGCACCCAGCTGTTCTCCGATGCGGCCCAGGACTTCACACAGGCCTGCCGCGATCGCCAGGCGCTGGAGCGCAAGGAGCAGACTCTCAATGCTCTGTCCGATGTGGTCAAGGCCAACGAGGTGCGACGCAAGGCCGGCGACGTCGGCACCGTTGAGTGGCGGCAGTCGCGCGTGGAGCGCGACCAGTTCCAGGCCGACGTGACGCAGGCCCGCGCCGATGCCCAGACCTCACGTCTGGCCCTGAGCGTGCCGCTGGGGCGCAGGATCCTGGAGATTTTCGGCTCCGACGAGCTGCAATGCGATTTCCAGCCCTTTGCGAACGACAAGAGCATCGATGTCCTGGTGACCCAGGCCCTGCATGTGCGCAGCGATGTGCGCGTGGCCCAGGCCACGCTGGACAATGCGCGCGACAATGCCGGCCTGGCCCAGGCCAACCGCTGGGTCAATCCCACGCTGGCCGTGGGATTGACCGCCATACCAGCCACGTCTGCGGGTGTGGATGCCAAAGGCAATGTCTTCGATGCGAACAACCGCTCGCGCATGTTGTCGGTCTCGGTGAGCGTGCCCATCCCGTTCTCGCGCCTGAACCGCGGTGAGGTGCTGCAGGCCGAGGCCATCGTGACCCAGGCCATGCTGGGGCTGCAGCAGTCGCAGCACAAGGCCGAGGCTGATGTGCGCTCCGCCTACTTCCGTTTCGCGGCGGCGCAGGAGAATGTGGAGCGCTATCGCAGCAATGTGCTGGCGGATGCGCAGCGCGTGCTCGAGAGCATCCGACTGTCCTACCGTCACGGCCAGGCTTCATTGCTGGAGCTGCTGTCGGCCCAGCGCTCGGCCGATGATGCCTACCTCGGCTATCTGCAGGCCAATGCTGATCTGGCCAAGGCTACGGTCGATCTGCAACTGAGCATAGGCCAGCGGCCCGCGCTGTGATGAGTGGAGTAGGCGGGCAGGGCTGGCGTGCGCGCATCTTGCGCCACAATCAACGGGTCTTTCACGCCCTGAGCTCCGCCCTGCATGCCATGACAGCCAAACCGCAACGCTTCCTGCATCTGCGCCGGGCCCTGATCCTGGCTGGCATGGCAGCGACCATGGCAGCCATCTTCGCGCTGGATACGCTGACCGAGTATGCGGTGGCCGCGGCCGTGTTCCACACGGCCGTCATCCTCGTGGCGGTGCGCTGGTTCAGCCCGCGCCTGGTGATAGGCACCACGGCGCTGTGCATAGCGCTCACCCTGGCCAGCTTTGCGCTGACGCCGGCTGGCGCCTACCGAACCGGACTCATCAACACGGGCATCAGCATCCTGGCCATCGTTATCACGGCCTATCTGGGCCTGAAGATGGTGGCCGCCCAGAATGCGGCCCACGCAGCACAGACCCAGTTGCTGCGCATCACTCAGGCCACCAGCCTGGGACAGGTGACGGCCTCGATCGCCCATGAGGTCAACCAGCCGCTGGCCGCCATCGTCACCAGCGGCAATGCCAGCCAGCGCTGGCTGGCTCAGCAGCCACCGAATCTCGAAAAAGCCGGTCAGGCGCTGGAGCGCATCCTGGGTGATGCGCGGCGCGCCAGCGAGGTCATTGCGCGTATCCGCTCCATGGCGCGCGGCGAGGCACCGAGCAAGCAGAAGTTCGATCTCAACGAGGCAGTGCGCGAAATGGTGAATCTGTCGGGCGCGGACCTGAACCAGCGCGCCATTGCCATGGACCTGCAACTGGCGCCGGGTCTGGCGCCGGCCTGGTGCGACCGAGTGCAGTTTTTGCAGGTGCTGGGCAATCTGCTGCTCAACGCCATGGACGCCATGCAGGAAACGCCGGCCGTGCAGCGGCGCATTGCCGTGGCTACCCAGGCCTTGGGCCAGCAGCTGGTGCTGACAGTCACCGATGCGGGAGAGGGGCTATCGCCGCTGGCTAAAAGCCATTTGTTCGATGCCTTCTGGAGCACCAAGCGTGAGGGCATGGGTCTGGGGTTGAACATCAGTCGCCACATGGCCGAGGCCAACGGTGGCCGCATCTGGGCCACAGAGCGAGAGGACGGGCACAGCGGCGCCGTGTTTCATGTGACCATCGCGGCTCTCGTCGCCTCGGGTGATCCCGCATCAGGAGGACACAAGCTTGGCTGAGCTCGAAACCGTGTATGTGATCGATGACGACGCCTCGGTGCGCGCGGCCATCGAGGATTTGCTTCTCTCCGTGGGACTGGTCGTGTCCGCCTTCGGCGCGACGCGCGACTTTCTCGCCCATCTGGAGCTGAGCCCGCCCGAGGGGCCGGCCTGCCTGGTGCTGGACATCCGCATGCCGGGCCAGAGCGGTATGGAGTTCAGGCGCCAGATGCTGGAGCAGGGGCTGCGTTTCCCTACCATCTTCATCACCGGCCATGGCGATATTCCCATGAGCGTGGAGGCCATGAAGACCGGGGCCATAGAGTTTCTGACCAAGCCGTTTCGCGATCAGGACTTGCTGGATGCCATACAGCAAGGTATTGCCCTTGATCGCCAGCGTCGCGCGCAGGATGGGCAGTTGCTGGAGTTGCGTTCGCGTTGGAATTCGCTGTCCAGTGGGGAGCAGTCGGTGTTGATTGGCGTGGTGCGAGGCATGCTCAACAAGCAGATCGCGGGAGAGCTGGATGTCAGCGAAATCACCATCAAAGTCAGGCGATCTCAAGCCATGCGCAAGATGGAAGCTGGCTCGGTTGCCGAGCTGGTGCGCATGCTGGAGAAGCTGAGCATCCGCTGATGGCAGCCACATGGTTGGCCTGCCGGACTGTCACTTCGCAGGCGCAGCAGGCGTCGCGGGTGCCGGTACGGCGAACGTAAGAATTGTTCGTGTCGGTTTCCATGTGCAGATTGCGCATGAATTTTCTGGAGCGTGTGCGGGTTTGCCAGTTCACAATGGCGGGTTCGCCAGGAGCGGTCAATGCGTCAGCAAAGAACATTCAATAACAAAATTGGTTTCACCAAGCTTTGCACGGGCAGTTTGATGTCCTTGTGCATGATATGGGGGCTGCCTGCTCATGCGCAGCAGAGTGCAGAGCCAGTCCATGCAGGCAGTGAAGAAGCCTCTGCAGCAGCGTCAGCAGCTGATGCGGGTGGGGGAAACACAGAGCCTGAGAGGTGGAATGCCAAGTTCCAGGCCACCTATGTCTGGCAGCGCAAGCCGTCCTTTTCTGCACCCTATACCGGAGAGAAAAGCCTGTTGCCGGGGCGCGAGCGCAGCTACTCCTTCACGACCACTGCATCTCTCGGATACCGTCCATGGGCCGCGGGGGAGGTCTATCTTGATCTGGAAGGCGCGCAGGGCATTCCTCTGTCGGGACTGGCAGGCCTGGGCGGCTTTACCAATGGGGAATTGGCCAAAACTTCGGGAGCAAGATTGAAGCTCTATCGCGCCCGTGCATTCTTGCGCCAGACCTGGAGTCATGGCGGCGAGCAAGAGGCGGTGGAGTCGGAGGCAAGGCAGTTGGCGGGCATGGTGGACAAGCGTCGTACTGTGCTCACGGTGGGCAATCTGGCGGTCATCGATATCTTTGACGACAACCGCTACAGCCATGATCCGCGCACGCAGTTCATGAACTGGTCGCTGATGACTCAAGGCGCGTTTGACTATGCCGCAGATGCCAGAGGTTACAGCTGGGGGGCGGTGCTGGAGTGGTTTCACGACGACTGGGAGGTGCGCTTCGGTCGCTTCATCCAGCCCAAGGAGCCCAACGGCCAGCCGCTGGACTATCGAATTTTCAAACACTACGGCGATCAGCTGGAAGTAGCCCACGCGCACACGCTGGCGGGCCAGCCGGGCAAGTTGCGTGCTTTGGTCTTTCGCAACCACGCCGTGATGACGCGCTATGACGATGCACTCAACCTGGCGGCGCAGACCGGGGCGGTGCCGGATCTGAATGTTGCGCGCTACGGTGCCAGAAGCAAGCAAGGCTTCGGCATCAACCTGGAGCAGGCGCTGAGTGATGACGTGGGTCTTTTTGCCCGTGGCAGCTGGGCCGATGGCAAGACGGAAATCTATGCCTTCACGGAAATCGACCGCTCTCTTTCTGCGGGTCTGCTGATCCAGGGGCGCAAATGGGGACGGGCGAACGATACGCTGGGCATAGGCGTGGCGCGCAATTTCCTCTCGTCCACACACCGTCGGTATCTGGCAGAGGGCGGGGTGGGGGCGTTCATTGGTGACGGGCGTCTGAACTACAAGCCCGAGAATATTCTCGAGATGTTCTACAGCGTGGGGATCAGCAAACAATCCAGCATCAGCTTTGACTGGCAGCATATCCGCAACCCTGCATACAACGCGGACCGTGGGCCCGTCAACGCACTGGCTGTGCGTTTGCACACCGAGTTCTGATCTAGAAAAACCGCAGGATGATCTGGTGCAGGCCTGCCGTCATCAAGGTATAGCGCAGGAATTTTCCAACTGCCATATAGGCGACGCAGGGCCAGAAAGGCAGGCGCACCCAGCCGGCGACCGCGCATAGCGGGTCGCCGACGACGGGCAGCCAGCTCAGCAGGCAGGCCTTGGCGCCGTATTTGCGCAGCCAGTAACGGGCGATGCGGTTCCAGCGTGACTTGTGGTGCATGTTCTGGGGCGGCGGCTCTCCATGTCGGCGCAGCTTTTTGGCCTTGTTCCAGGCCTGGTTGGCGGCCAGTCCCATCCACCAGCTGATGGCCCCACCCAGCGTGTTGCCCGCCGTGGCGACCACAATGGCGGGCCAGAACAGATCGGGGTTGGCTGAGACCAGTGCGGCCACCACGGGCTCAGAACCCAGCGGCAGCAGGGTGGCCGAGACCAGGGCCACGACAAACACGGTGCTAAGGCCCAGCTCCGGCAGGGCCAGCCATTGCAGCAACTGATGTATCCACGCTTCCATAGGGCGGCTAGTTTAGGCGGGTCGCTCAATTCCCTGAACTTTGCATCCTGTCATTTCTCGGTCATCGGCCATAGTTGCAGGCTGTTGATATATGGTTTCTTATCCAAATGCGTACACAGGTGTTATCCGGTAACGCCAGATCAATGGGAGTAGGAATGGCTTTCAGCCCTCTAAAAAAAATGATGCGATCGAGTCAGGCCGCAGGCCTGGCGGTCGTTTTGCTTTTGATAGCTGGTTGCGCATCGAACATAAAGACCATCGCGCCGTCCGATGCCAGATCAGCAGTCACGGTGGCTGCCGATCTGGTGCCGCTGGCGACGCTGGCGCCCGGCATCAAGCAGGACATGCGCTATGTCTCCAAGCACAACTTCATGGGCCGCCCCGTGGCTGGCTACGAAGCCGGGGTTTGCTGGCTCAGCCGCGTGGCTGCCGAATCTCTGGCAGCTGTTCAAAAGGAACTGGCTGGACAGGGGCTGGCTCTGAAGGTCTATGACTGTTACCGACCCCAGGCGGCCGTCGACGACTTTGTGCGCTGGGGGCGCGATATGGCCGATCAGAAAAACAAGGACATGTATTACCCGCGCGTGCCCAAGAGCGAGCTCTTCAAGCGTGGCTATATCGCCGAGAAATCGGGTCACAGCCGTGCCAGCACCGTGGACATTACGCTGCTGGTGGTGGATGCCAAGCGCGCCAGAAAGCTGGTGCGTGGCCCGCTGGCCGACGGTATCGAAGTGGACATGGGAACGCCCTTCGATCTCTTTGACGAGCAGTCGCATACCGACAATGCCCAGCAATCGCCCGATGTGCAGCACAACCGCCGCTGGCTGCGCAGCCTGATGCAGCGCAACGGATGGAAGAACCTGCCAGAGGAGTGGTGGCATTACACGTTGGTCAGCGAGCCCTATCCCGAGCAGTACTTTGATATGCCGGTGCGTAAAAACTGAGACGCCGGTGCTGCATTGCCCGATAGTGACTCGCCTCGGAGGGTGATGCATGGAGTTTGGTTTTGCTGAAAATTTGAGCAGGTATAATTGCCCCCTCTTTTCCAGCGCCCGGTCTGTGCCAGACATTGTCTGCCGCAGAAACCAAATTCTCTCCATGCCCGCCCTGCACATTGGTCATATTCCATTGGCAAATCGTCTGTTTGTCGCTCCCATGGCGGGTGTGACGGACCGGCCGTTTCGTCAGCTGTGCAAGGCACTGGGGGCCGGTTATGCGGTCAGCGAGATGGTGACCAGCCGCAAGGACTTGTGGAACAGTCTCAAGACCAGTCGCCGTGCCAACCATGAAGGCGAGTCTGGGCCGATCTCTGTCCAGATTGCCGGCACCGAAGCGCCCATGATGGCCGAGGCTGCCATCTACAACATCGAGCGCGGCGCGCAGATCATCGACATCAACATGGGCTGCCCGGCCAAGAAGGTCTGCAACAAATGGGCGGGTTCCGCCCTGATGCAGAACGAGCCGCTGGCCGTGGAAATTGCCCAGGCCGTGGTGGAGGCCGCACGTCCCTACAACGTGCCCGTCACCCTGAAGATGCGCACAGGCTGGTGCGATACGCACAAGAACGCAGTTCTGCTGGCGCGCCAGTTTGAAGATGTCGGCATCCAGATGCTGACCGTGCACGGCCGCACGCGCGAGCAGGGCTACAAGGGCTTTGCCGAGTACGACACGATTGCGGCCGTCAAGCAGGCCGTCAAAGTGCCCGTGGTGGCCAATGGCGATGTCAACAGCCCTGAAAAGGCCCGCGATGTGCTGGCCTATACGGGGGCGGACGCCATCATGGTCGGCCGTGCAGCCCAGGGCAGGCCGTGGATCTTTCGCGAGATCGCGCACTTTCTGGCCACGGGCGAGCATCTGGCTCCTCCCCTGGTGGCCGAGCTGCGTCGTCTGCTGCTCGAACATTTGCAAGATCACTACAGCCTGTATGGCGAGGGAGTCGGCGTGCGCAGCGCCCGCAAGCATATTGCGTGGTATCTGCGAGCTCTGCCGGGCGGGGAAGAGTTCAGAAAACACATCAACACTATTGAGGACTGTGCGGTGCAATGGCAGGCCGTGGCCGACTATCTGGATGCCCTGGGGCAGCAGATGGAGCGGATCCCGGTGGCCACGGCCGCTGCTGAAGCAAGCAGCGAGCTGGACGAACCGGCAGAAATGGCTGCATGAGCAATCAGAATTTAGAACAAGTCGTTCGCGATAGCCTGGAGGGCTATTTCCGCGATCTCGAGGGCGAAACACCGGCCAATGTCTACGACATGGTGATTCGTCTTGTCGAAAAACCGCTGCTGGAAGTGGTGATGGGCCAGGCCGACAACAACCAGTCGCGCGCCGCCGAATGGCTGGGCCTGAATCGCAACACCCTGCGCAAAAAGCTCGTCGATCACGAATTGCTCTGAACGACGAAGCTACCAAATCCATAGCTGCAAGCGCTTGATATATCTGCACTTGCAGCTTGTTTTTATCCAAACTTTGAATTGACGCCCATGAAAGCTCTGATCTCCGTCTCTGACAAGACCGGTATCGTCGAATTTGCGCAAGCCCTGCACGCTCTTGGCGTGCAACTGCTGTCCACCGGTGGCACCGCCAAGCTGCTGGCAGGCGTGGGCCTGCCCGTGACCGAAGTCGCCGAAGTCACCCGATTCCCCGAGATGCTGGATGGCCGCGTCAAGACCTTGCACCCCATGGTGCACGGTGGTCTGCTGGCTCGCCGCGAACTGCCCGAGCACATGGCTGCTTTGAAGGAACATGGCATCGAGACCATCGATCTGCTGGTCGTGAACCTCTACCCCTTTGAAGCTACCGTGGCCAAGGCCGGCTGCACGCTGGCCGACGCCATCGAGAACATCGATATCGGCGGCCCCGCCATGGTGCGTTCCGCTGCCAAGAACTGGAAGGATGTGGGCGTTCTGACCGCTGCCGACCAGTACGAAGCCGTGCTGGCCGAACTCAAGGCGAATGGCAAGCTGTCCGACAAGCTGCGTTTTGCGTTGTCCGTGGCGGCCTTCAACCGCATTGCCCAGTACGACGGAGCGATCAGCGACTATCTGTCTAGCGTCAAGTTCGAAGACGAAAAGCTCAGCGAAGAATATGTGCCCGAGCGCGCCCTGTTCGGCGGCCAGTCCAACGGCCATTTCATCAAGGTGCAGGATCTGCGCTACGGTGAAAACAGCCACCAGCAAGCCGCCTGGTACCGCGATCTGTACCCCGCTCCCGGCTCGCTGGCCACGGGCGTGCAGCTGCAGGGCAAGGAGCTGAGCTACAACAATATCGCCGACGCCGATGCGGCCTGGGAATGCGTCAAGAGCTTTGACACCCCTGCCTGCGTGATCGTCAAGCACGCCAACCCCTGCGGCGTGGCCGTGGGCGCGAATGCCTTCGAAGCCTATTCCAAGGCCTTCCAGACCGACCCCACCAGCGCCTTCGGCGGCATCATCGCCTTCAACCGCACTGTGGACAAGGCCGCTGCCGAAGCCGTGTCCAAGCAGTTCGTCGAAGTGCTGATGGCTCCCGAGTTCAGCGCCGAAGCCCTGGAAATCTTCAAGGCCAAGGTCAATGTGCGCCTGATGAAGATCGCTCTGCCCGCCGGCGGCGCAACCGACTGGGACAACGGCCGCAACGCCATCGAGTCCAAGCGCATCGGCTCGGGCCTGCTGCTGCAGACCTCGGACAACCATGAGCTCAAGCTGGCCGACCTCAAGGTCGTGACCGTCAAGCAGCCTACCCCCGAAGAGCTTCAGGACCTGCTGTTCGCCTGGAACGTGGCCAAGTTCGTCAAGTCCAATGCCATCGTCTTCTGCAAGAACGGCATGACCATGGGCGTGGGCGCAGGTCAGATGTCGCGCCTGGATTCGGCCCGCATCGCCTCCATCAAGGCCGAAGCCGCCAAGCTGTCGCTGCAGAACACCGTCGTGGCGTCGGATGCCTTCTTCCCCTTCCGCGACGGACTGGACGTGGTGGTCGATGCCGGTGCCACCTGCGTGGCCCAGCCTGGCGGCTCCATGCGCGATCAGGAAGTGATCGATGCGGCCAACGAGCGTGGCGTGGCCATGGTGTTCACCGGCGTGCGCCACTTCAGGCACTAATTGCTCCCCCTGAGGCGCTATCGCGCCTTCCCCCTCTCTGGCGCTGAGCGCCGGAGGGGGACGACACCCTCGGTGCGCGACGGCGCTTCCTTGGTGTCTCTGGTTTTAGGGCGCGCCAGTTTTGTGCTTTGTGCTCTGTGGCCGGCATTTGCTGGCCATTCTTTTTTGAATCTGGTGCTTGGTATGACAGATCCCATCGACGACGAAGAAAACTACCCGCCGCGTCCGCGCTGGATTGGCTGGCTGATCGGGCTGGTCATGCTGGCGTCGGCACTGGGCGTGGCCAATATCGGCTGGCGCATCATGCGGGTCAGCACGGCCGAGAAGGCGGCGGATGCGCTGGTGGCTGCCAAGCCCGAGCTGGCAGCAGCCCGAAAGCTGGTGGAGGGCGCAGATTGCATGCGCTGCCATGGTTTGGACCGCAAATTTGTGGGCCCGGGCTTTACGGAGATCGCACAGAAGTACGGCTCGCAAGCCGATGCCCAGAGCTATCTGGCAGACAAGATTCGCAGCGGCAGCGTGGGTGTCTGGGGCAATGTGATCATGCCGCGCCACCCGCAGATCAGCGAGGCCGATTCTCTGCAGATGGCCCGTTGGGTGCTGTCGGCTCAGGCGCCATCGGCCGCGGCTCAATAGGCCCGGTTGCCGAGATCCTGCGTGAATTCCAAGGCTGCCAGCGCTTTGCGCTGCTAGCCTTTTTTGCTTTGCAGCCTACGCAGGGTGGCAGGCCTTGCTTTCATAATCCGCTCATGGCAAAACCCGCGCGTGCTCCCGCTCTTCGCCCCGCCGATCAGGCAGTCCACGGATCCGGGGCTGGTCCGGCTCGCCAGCGTGGCTTTGTCTTCTGGGCCATATGGGTGAACATCGCCACCTACGCGATCTATCCTACGGCCAACTGGCTGGCCAGCCTGCGCGACCAGCGCTATGACTTCATCACGCGCTGGGATGCCATGATTCCGCTGGTGCCGGAATTCATCTTTGTCTATTTCTCGTTTTTCCCGTTTCTGGCCCTGCCGTTCTGGCTGGTGGGGCAGCCCGGCACGGCGGCGCTGGGCAAGCGCCAGGTGTTGGGTACGCTGATCTGCGGTCTGATCTTCGTGCTGTTTCCGGCAAATTTGGCCTTCGAGCGCGCGATTCCCGAATTCGAGCCCTATCGCAGCATTTTTGCGACCATGTTCTTGGTGGACAAGCCGCACAATCTGCTGCCCTCTTTACACATCGTCTACACGGCGCTGACCTGTCTGGCCATCTGCCAGGCGCAATGGCAGCGTGGTCGCAGGGGGCTGTGTCTGCTGATTGCGCTATGGAGCGTGGCCATCTGCGCCTCAACCATGCTGGTGCATCAGCACCATGTGCTGGATGTGGTCACTGCGCTGATGCTGGTGCCAGTGCTTTGCCTGCTGATTCGCCCGGCCGATGTGCCGCCACAGCCTCCGCGTATCTGAGCCGGGCAGGATCGCTCTGCCTCGGGTCTTTTTGAATCCTGCGTCAGTGCTCGCTTGCATGCAGGACTGCAGCGCGATTTTTGAGCGCGGTGCAGGCTTCGTGAAACGCGGGCCTGACTAGTCTGTTTTGAGATGGGTGTGCAGCCGGGCCTGCACAAAACATGCAGATGGACTGGTGATGCTGCAGGGAATCTGCGCATCACTGGTGAAATCCCTAGGATGCCTTTTTGACAAAAAGGACCGGGCCGAAAGCGCCGCTAAGAGCCCGAGGATATGCATGCAGTGGCTGAAAACCAAAACCATTGAACAGGCGCTGGCCGATTCCGACGAGCCGGGCCGGCAGCTCCAGCGCACGCTGGGTGTTTTCGATCTGATGATTCTGGGCCTGGCCGTGGCCGTGGGCGCGGGGATTTTCTCGGTGGGTGCTCGCGCAGCCGGCAGCTTTGCCGGGCCGGCCGTGATTTTCTCCTTCATTCTGGCGGCCGCGACCTGCGCGCTGGCCATCATGTGCTATGCGGAGTTCGCCTCCACCGTGCCCGTCACGGGCAGCGCCTATACCTATACCTATCTGACGCTGGGCGAGGGCCTGGCCTGGATCATTGGCTGGAATCTGCTGCTGGAGATGATCTCGGCCGCTGCCGTGCTGGCCAAGTACTGGGGTATCTATCTGTCGGCCGTGTTCTCCACGGCAGGGCTGGAGATCGCGCAGAGCGTCGAGATCGGCGGCTTCTCGCTGAACTGGGGGCCGTTCTTCATCGTGGCCGTGTTCACGGCCTTGCTGATCGCAGGCACCCAGGTCTCGGCCAAGGTCAACAACCTGTTCACCGTCATCAAGCTGGCGATCACCGTGTTTGTGATCGTCGTCGGCTTCACCTACATGAACACCGACAACTTCAGGCCTTTTGTGCCCAGTGCACAGCCGCCCGTGGTGGCTCATGGCGTAAGCGGTGACCTGTGGGGGCAGCCCATGCTGGCCTGGTTGTTTGGTGCCGAGCCCAGCCAGTATGGCTGGCTGGGCGTGATCTCGGGCGCATCGCTGGTGTTCTTCGCCTTCCTGGGCTTTGATGTGGTGGCAACCTCGGCCGAAGAGGTCAAGGACCCGCAGCGCACGCTGCCACGCGGCATTCTCGGCGGGCTGGTGCTGGTGACGGTGCTCTACATCCTGGTCACGCTGGCGCTGACCGGCATGGTGCCCTATACGGCACTGGCCAGGGCCGAGAACCCGTCGCTGGCCACTGCATTCATTGCCGTGGGCGCCGGCTGGGCGGCGCAGGTCATCTCGGTCGGCGTGCTGATCGGCATGACCACCGTGGTCATGGTGCTGCTGATGGGCAGCTCGCGCGTGTTGCTGGCCTTGTGCCGCGACGGCCTGCTGCCGCGCAGCTGGGGCGTGACATCGGCCAGGCGCAAGACGCCGGTTCGCCTGCAACTGGTTGTGGGCGTGATCGTGGCGCTGCTGGCAGGCTTTACCAAGGTGGAGCTGCTGGAGGAGATGATCAACATCGGCACGCTGTCGGCCTTTGTGCTGGTCAGCATCGGCGTGCTGGTGCTGCGCAAAAAGCGTCCCGACGCCGGAGCTGGCTACCGCGTGCCTTTTGTGCCTGTGCTGCCAGTGCTCTCGGCCCTGCTGTGCTTTTATCTGATGCTGAATCTGACCACGCTGACCTGGCTGCGCTTTCTGGGCTGGATGGCGCTGGGTGCTGTGATCTATATGGCCTATGGCATGCGTCATTCGCGCCTGGCTCAGACGGATAAAAAGTGAGCTATCAGCGCATGGTATTTCTTGATTTCAATATGTTTTGTATCTGAAATCGTTTGATATCAATCGCAAGAAGCTATCAAAATAAAAGCCCTGCAGGGAACGACCTGCAGGGCTTTTGCATTGGTTAGAGTGCTGGGCATGAGTACCGAACCCACCGAGACCACGCCGACCCGCTCCCCCACCCAGTCCGCTGAAGACGGCCAGCAGCGCTGCCGCTGGTGTCTGGCCACGCCGGGCTATGTGCACTATCACGACCGCGAATGGGGATTTCCGGTGGGCAGCGATCAGCGCCTGTTCGAGAAACTCTGTCTGGAAGGCTTTCAGTCCGGCCTGAGCTGGCTGACCATTCTCAACAAGCGCGAGAACTTTCGCGCGGCCTTTGCGGGTTTCGATTTTCATCGCGTGGCGCAGTTCGGCGAGGCCGATGTGCAGCGCCTGTTGCAGGACGCGGGTATCGTGCGCCACCGCGGCAAGATTGAAGCCGTGATCAACAACGCCCAGCGGGCCATCGAAATGGTCCAGGCCGAAGGCTCTCTGGCCGCGTTCTTCTGGCGCTATCAGCCTGCTGTGCCATCGACAGGCACGACTATTCAGGCTCAGACGCCGGAGTCGCAAACCCTGTCCAAGGAGCTCAAGAAGCGCGGCTGGAAGTTTGTCGGGCCGACCACCATGTATGCGCTGATGCAGGCCATGGGCATGGTCAACGACCATGCGCCGGGCTGCATCACCAGAGCTGAAGTGGAACGCGCCAGAGCCGCTTTTCAGAGGCCCTGAGGGCGGGCTTGTTCCGCCTTGCCGGCCCGGGGGTCAAGCCTTGACCAGCAGCCCCGGCGCGCTGGCCAGAACTTTCATGGAGGCTTCGGTGCTGGCGGTGAACTGGCGGTTGCTGATGGTGTTCACATATACCCAGTCGGCGCGGCAGGCGTCCGCCGTGGCCGTCACCAGCATATAGCCGCGGCGCGAGGTGTCGCAGTATTTGAGCGGCTTGATGAGCTGTTGCAGCGCAGCGGCCAGCGTAGCGGGGTCTTCGCCCGGCAGGTATTCCTCGAAGCCCGGCGAGCTGACCGAGGAGGTCGCAAACTCCACGCCCACGGCCTTGCCGTTCATGTCCTGCAGCTCGCTGGCCCAGGCGTTGTGCGTGTCGCCGGCCAGCACCACCAGCTTCTTGCCGAGCTGACGCGCGGAGCCCAGAACGGTCTCGCGCGCGGCCTGGTAGCCATCCCAGGCGTCCAGGTTGTAGGGGATCGAAGGCTGGGCCAGGATGGCCTGCTCCTGAGGTGTGAGTGTGGCCGGCGCGGTCTGCGCCTTGGCAACCAGCGTTGCGTACTGCGAGACCGATACGCCTGCACCGGCTTGGATGGTCTCCATGAGTATGGGAGCGGGAATGTTCATACGTCCCATCAGCACCTGCTGGCCCAGTACCTGCCAGGTGGCACGGGAGGCCGCCATCTGCTGCTGCAGCCACTGTGTCTGGGTCTGCCCCAGCAACTGGCGCGCCGGGTTGGCCATGGCCGTGGCGAAGCCCGCCGAGTCGATGCCGGCAGAGGTCATGAAATCGACATAGTCCAGCTGCTTGTCGCGGCCTATCACGCGGGTGTCCAGCATGTGCAGCGAGACCAGATTGCCAAAGTCGAAGCTGCGGTAGATCCGCTCGGCGCTCGCGGTACGCGTGGGCATCCACTCGTGGTATGCCTGCATGGCGGCGGCCTTGCGCATGGCGAAGTCACCCTCGCCGGGCTGGTGATTCTCGGCTCCCGCACTCCAGGTGTCGTTGGCAAATTCGTGGTCGTCCCAGATGGCGATCATGGGCGCGGCGGCATGCAGGGCCTGCAGGTCGGCATCGCTCTTGTACTGGGCATGGCGCTGGCGGTAGTCGGCCAGCGAGAGAATTTCGCCGGCAGGATTGACCAGACGACCCATGGCCTCGGCCTGGGCCGAGGCATAGCCGCCGCGCGCGTATTCATAGATGTAGTCGCCCAGGTGTACCGTGGCGTCCAGGTCGCTGCGCCTGGCGGCATCGGCGTATACATTGAAGTAGCCGGCCGGGTAGTTGGCGCAGGAGAAGACAGCCAGTCTGACCTGGGCCACCGAGCCGGTGGGCAGGGTACGCGTGCGTGCTGCCGCCGAAGTCACGCCATGGGCGCGGAAGCGGAAGTGATAGACCGTGGCCGGCTTGAGGCCGGCTGCATCGACCTTGACCGTGAAGTCCCTGGCGGCGGTGGCGCTGCTCTCGCCGCGCGCCACGATGGAGGCGAACGCCGCGTCGCTGGCCAGCTCCCATTGCACGGGAATGTCTGCCTGGTGGCCGGCGGGCGGGGTGAGGCGGGTCCAGAGCATCACGCGGTCGGACAGCGGGTCGCCGCTGGCCAGGCCATGGACGAAGCGGACTTCGGGGTCGGCCGGCTTGACCTCTGTCTGGCTGCCATCGCCGCCGCCGCAGGCCGCGAGCGGCAGCACGGACATTGCGCCGGCGCTCCAGGCCATCTGGCGCACAAAGCGGCGGCGGTTCAGTTCACTGGCTTGGTCGGTGGTGCCCTTGAGCAGGTTGTGCAGCGGCGGCTTGCTGGATTCGTCGGTCATGGTGCTTTCATTGCTGACAAAAACGCGAGCGTGGCAAGCGTCCATGACGTGGCTGTGAAACGCCGAGCGGCTGCGGCTGAAGCCGGCGCAGGCGCAGTCCGCCGCCAACAATGAAAAAGCCCTGCAGACATGGTCTGCAGGGCCTGTTGGGCGGGCAGGGATTTACAGTGTCTTGAACACTTCGCGGGCCGCTTCTATGGTGCGGTCGATATCTTCGTCGCTGTGCGCCGCGCTGACAAAGCCTGCCTCATACAGCGCCGGGGCAAAGTAATGACCGCGCTCCAGCATGCCGTGGTAGAACTTGTTGAAGACCTTGCCGTCGGTCTTCATGACCTGGGCGTAGTGCGTGGGCAGCTCGGGCAGGAAATAAAAGCCGAACAGCCCGCCTTGCCAGTCCACGCTGAAGGGAATGCCGGCGGCATTGGCTTCGGCCTTCAGGCCCTGCATCAGGTGGCCGGTCTTGAGGTGCAGCTCGGCGTGGAAGCCGGGGCGGCTGATCAGCTCCAGCGTCTTCAGACCGCAGGCCGTGGCAATCGGGTTGCCCGACAGCGTGCCGGCCTGGTAGACGGGGCCCAGCGGCGAGAGCTTTTCCATGATCTCGCGGCGGGCACCGAAGGCCGCCATGGGCATGCCGCCGCCGATGACCTTGCCCATCACGGTGATGTCGGGCGCAAAGCCTTCGATCTCCTTGGCGTACAGGCTTTGTGCGCTGCCCAGGGCGACGCGAAAGCCCGTCATGACTTCGTCATAGATCAGCAGCGCGCCATGCTCGCGGGTCAGCTCGGAGATGCGGCGGGTGAAGTCCACCGAGGCGCGCACAAAGTTCATATTGCCGGCAATCGGCTCCATGATGACGCAGGCAATGTCGCTGCCCATCTTGGCAAAGGCCTCTTCGAGCTGAGCAACGTCGTTGTACTCCAGCACGATGGTGTCCTTGGCCACATCGGCAGGCACGCCTGCCGAGGAAGAGGCGCCGAAGGTGGCCAGACCCGAGCCGGCCTTGACCAGCAGCGCATCCGCATGGCCGTGGTAGCAGCCGTTGAACTTGATGATCTTGTTGCGGCCCGTGTAGCCGCGCGCCAGGCGCAGCGCGCTCATGCCGGCTTCGGTGCCGGAGCTGACCAGGCGCACCATGTCCATGCTGGGCATGAGGGCGCGGATCTTCTCGGCCAGCACGACTTCGCGCTCGGTGGGGGCGCCGAAGCTGAAGCCTTCGAGCACGGCGGCCTGCACGGCCTCGACCACTTCGGGGTGACCGTGGCCCAGGATCATGGGGCCCCAGCTGCCGATGTAGTCGGTGAACTGCTGATCGTTCTGGTCCCAGAAATAAGCGCCCTGGGCGCGCTTCACGAAGCGCGGCGTGCCGCCCACGGCGGCGAAAGCGCGCACCGGCGAGTTCACGCCGCCGGGGATCACGCCCTTGGCGCGCTCGAACAATGCAATATTCAGATCAGTGTTTTGTGTCATGAGAGGGAATCACAAAGCCTTCAATCGGCTTGGAGTCGGGTTCGTCATCGGTGGCATCTTCGGCCTGCTCGTCTTCGGACTCCTCGTCCTCGGTGGGCTGGGCCCAGAACAGGCGATCGGGCAGATAGTGGCCCATGCCGGGGCGAAAACCTGCATCCAGGCTGTGGTCCAGGTATTCCAGTGCCTCCAGCGTCGCGGCGCCCAGATCGTTGCCAGTGGCCAGCAGGGCCGTAATCGCAGCGGACAGCGTATCACCGGCACCTGTGAACGTGGCGTCAAACATCTCGTACTTGCTGTTGCCCAATACGGACTGGGCCGTGGTCAGCACGTTGTCCACGAACTGGTCGGGCAGGGGGATGCCGGTCACCAGCACATAAGGCACTTCCAGTGCCTCGGCGGCCATGGCAATGTCGCGCGCCGTGGGTGCACGGCTGTTTTCCCATTCAGGCAGCAGCCAGCGCCACAGCGTGTTGTGGTTTCCAACCAACACCGAGGTTTGAGGCAGGACAAGCTCCTTGAACGCATCCAGGTACTGATCCTGCTTGTCGTCCTCCCACCAGGACAGGTCCGGCATGTAGCTGATGATGGGAATGTCGGGGTAGTCCGATGAGATAGTGGCAATGGCGGCCAGGTTGGCAGGGCTGCCTACAAAGCCGACCTTGATGGCGGTGACGGCAATGTCCTCCAGCACCATGCGTGCCTGCTCGGTCACCGCGTCATCGTCGAGTGCAAAGTGCTCGTAGATGCGGGCCGTGTCTCTGGCGTAGGCGCCGCAGGCCACGGGCAATGCATGACCGCCGATGGAGGAGATGGTGGCGATGTCGGCCGAGAGCCCGCTGGCTCCGCTGGGGTCACTGCTGTTGAAAGACAGCACGCAGACGGGTGCTGATTCTGTCGCTTCTTCCTGGCGGGTGCGGCGAGGGGGAGTGGAGGAGATGGGGTTCAATGCCATGGCGCACCCCAGTTTGCACCCGGGAATGCAAGGGTGGGAGCCGGGGTTGTGACTAGATACAATCGTTGCATTCTATGTGAAGCCCCTTTAAGCTGTGACTGACCCTAAAACCTGGATGTGTTTGACCTGTGGCTGGCTTTATGACGAAGCCCAAGGCTGCCCCGAACATGGAATTGCTCCAAACACCCGCTGGGAAGATGTGCCCATGAACTGGACATGCCCGGAATGCGGTGCACGCAAAGAAGATTTTGAAATGGTGGAAATCTGAGTGCAAGAGTCGCTCACTCCATCAACGACCGAATTGGGAGGAATTTCACCGTGACAGCATCTGGTGCGCCTTTGCGCGTTCTGGTCGTGGATGACAGCAACACCATCCGCCGCAGCGCTGAAATTTTCCTCAAGCAAGGTGGTCACGAAGTTCTTCTTGCCGACGATGGCTTCGATGCCCTGTCCAAGGTCAATGACTACCAGCCCCAGCTCATCTTCTGCGACATTCTGATGCCCAAACTCGATGGCTATCAGACCTGCGCCATCATCAAGCGCAATGCTCGCTTTGCCAATACGCCCGTCGTGATGCTGTCATCCAAGGACGGTGTATTCGACAAGGCTCGCGGTCGCATGGTGGGCTGCCAGGACTATCTGACCAAACCGTTTACCAAAGATCAATTGCTGCAAGCCGTACAACAATTCGCGCTGCAAGCTGCAGATGTGGGAGCTGCATGATGACAATTCAAAAAGTTCTGGTCGTTGACGATTCCAAGACGGAGCTGATGGCTCTGAGCGATATCTTGCAAAAGCAGGGCATGCAGGTGCGTACCGCGGAAAATGGCGAGGAAGCCATGAAGCGCCTGGCCGAAGACAAACCCGACCTGATCCTGATGGACGTGGTCATGCCTGGACAGAACGGCTTTCAGCTGACCCGCGCCATTTCTCGCGATCCCCTGTATGCCGATGTGCCCATCATCATGTGCACCAGCAAGAATCAGGAAACCGACCGGGTCTGGGGCATGCGTCAGGGCGCACGTGGCTATATCACCAAGCCCGTGGATGCCGCCGAGCTCCAAGCCAAGATCGCAGCGCTATAACGAGCCGCGCTGCTTATGGCGAACCGTGAAGCCCTCCGAGATCTCCAATCCCGTCTGGCCGGGCGCCTGCAGGCAGCACGCAGCGAAGGCGTCAGCGTTGCTGCCTGGCTGGCAGTGCAAGCTGGCGGACGGGATTATTTGCTGCCGCTGAATCAGGCAGGAGAAATCTTTCCCTGGACCGGCGTTCAGCCCGTCCCATACACACAGGCCTGGTTTCTGGGCATCGCCAATCTGCGCGGTGCTTTGATGGGGGTGGTGGACCTGGCTCAATTGCTGGGTCATGGAAGTGTCCGCAATGAGCAGGAACTGATGGACTGCAGCCTGCTGGCCTTCAACCCTGCATTGGAGGTCAACGCGGCCCTGCTGGCCGATCGTCTGCTGGGCCTGCGTGCCGCAGACGCGTTTTCCAAGGCCGAGCCTGCGCCTGAGCGTTCCCCGAGTTTCTTCGGAGCCGTCCATATCGATGCGAGCGGCCGCCGCTGGCAGGAGCTGAAATTGCAGTCCCTGTCTCAAACCGCCAAATTTTTGAGCATTCGTGCTTGAGGTTCCTGGATACAGCGCTATGTCCTTTGCACAGAAAATAAATCAGTTGTTCCGACGCAAGCCCATCGCGGCTGCCGTCAGTGGTGATAGCAGCATGATGGGAGACACGGTCGTACAGGATATGTACGACGGATCGCTCAATAGCGTGCAGGGGGCACCTTCCGTCTTCGGCGTCGAGGAGGCCAGCCGCGCGGACGAACTGGTGAGCCTGCCTATTCTTGGTACGGCCACGACTGCCAAGCATCAGCGCACCTTGTTTACCTTGCTGGGTGGCTCGGTGCTGGTGCTGGTGGTTCTGTCGGCATGGATGCTGCGCGAAGCAGGCAACTCCAACCAGCAACTGGCGGCGACCGGCCAGGCATTGATGCAGTCGCAACGTCTGGCCAAGTCGGTCTCCATCGCCATGACGGGAGCCGCTCCTGCGTTTGCCGACGTCAAGGACAGCGCCGGTGTTTTGGCGCGCAACGTGCGAGCGCTGGCTGCCGGCGATTCCGATCTGGGCGTGAACGCGCTGGGTGGCGGTTTGCAGGACGAGCTCAGCTCCATCAGCACCCTGATGGAGCGAGCGGAAAAGAGCGCCGGGCTGATTCTCGGACAGCAAAAGACTCTGACTCAAGTGGGCGACGCGCTGCGCACCATCAACCGCCAGTCCTCCGATCTGCTGGAAACCGCGGAAACCATTTCTTCGCTGAAGCTGCAGCAAGGCGCTGGCGCGGCCGAGATCTCTGCTGCCGGTCAACTGGTGATGTTGACTCAGCGTATTGCCAAGTCTGCCAACGAATTCCAGACCCTGGAGGGTGTGAGTCCCGAGGCCGTTTTCCTGCTGGGCAAGGACTTGAATTCCTTCAAGGAAATCTCCGAAGGTCTGCTCAACGGCAGCGCTGAAATGCGGCTGTCGGCGGCACGCGATCCTCAGGTGCGTGAACAGCTGGAGACGTTGATCAAGCAGTACGACGATACGCGTACCCAGGCCAGTGCCATTCTGGGCAATCTGCAAGGGCTGGTGTCGGCCCGGGAAGCGCAGACCAGCATCAACAATGACAGCGAACCGCTGCGTCAGCAGCTGGAGCAGTTGCAGACGGCGCTGCAGGGGCTGGGCGGGGCCAGCATGCTGCAGCTGGCGCTGCTGGCCATCGCCATCTTGACCGCGGTTCTGAGCGGTATCGGCATCTCGCGCGTGCAACTGCTGGACAGCCGGGCGCGCCAGCAGGAAGCCGAGCGTCACCAGGTCGATGCCCGTTTGCAGGAGCAGGAAGCCAAGCGCATCAACGACGCCAACCAGGCGGCTATTTTGCGTTTGATGAACGAGTTGCAATCGGTGGCCGAGGGCGATCTGACGCAGGAAGCCACCGTGACCGAGGACATCACGGGCGCGATCGCCGACTCTGTGAACTACACGGTGGAAGAGCTGCGCGCTCTGGTGGGATCGGTGCAGAACACCGTGACCCGCGTGGCCCAGACCACCGAGCAGGTGGACGTCACCTCGACCGAGCTGCTGGCTGCATCGAACGAGCAGCTGCATGAGATTCGCGAAACCGGCAAGTCGATTCTGGACATGGCCGGCCGTATCAACAATGTCTCGGCTCAGGCACAGGAATCGGCCCAGGTGGCCCGTCAATCGCTGCAGGCTGCGGACTCGGGTCTCAAGGCGGTGCAGAACGCCATTGGCGGCATGAACTCCATCCGCGATCAGATTCAGGATACCTCCAAGCGAATCAAGCGTCTCGGTGAGTCGTCCCAGGAGATCGGTGAAATTACCGAACTGATTTCGGACATTACCGAGCAGACCAACGTGCTCGCATTGAACGCCGCCATTCAGGCTGCGTCTGCAGGTGAAGCAGGTCGCGGCTTCTCGGTGGTGGCGGAAGAAGTGCAGCGCCTTGCCGAACGTTCCGCAGACGCCACGCGACAGATTGCCGCGCTGGTGAAGGCCATTCAGACCGACACCCAGGATGCGGTGGCCGCCATGGAGCGCTCTACCCAGGGCGTGGTGGAAGGGGCTCGTCTGTCCGACTCTGCAGGTACTGCACTGTCTGAAATCGACAGCGTGTCGCGCCGACTGGCCGAGCTGATCGAGCAGATTTCCAACTCCACATCACGTGAAGCCAATATGGCCAACGGCGTGGCGGAAAACATTCAGCACATTTTTGCCGTGACCGAGCAAACCGGTGAGGGAACCCGCACCACTGCGCAGCAGGTGCGAGAGCTCTCCCACATGGCTGAAGAGCTGCGTCAGTCTGTTTCCCGATTCAAGATTGCCTGATTTGACTGGCTCTTTCTCTCATAAAAATGCACGACCCTTGAGGGTTAAGGAACTAGAGCATGTCAGTGGTTGACGACTCGCCAATACGTACAGCCATGTCTGCAACTGCAGAGCAGGATCTGGGCCCGCTGGCCTGGGTGCTCGATGAAGTGCGCAAGTCGCTGGAGGCAGCGACCAAGGCTGTGAGCCGTTTCATGCGCGATGCGGATGCGGCCCGTTTGTCTGATCTAGAGGAGTTGGATACATCGGCACTGCGCATTGCACGCCAGCAACTGCATCAGGCCTGTGGTGCTCTGGAGATGGTGGGTGTCACCGCCCCGGCGCAGGTGCTGCGCAGCATGGAAGCTGCGGTCAACCGCTTTGTACAGCGTCCCGAATACTGCACGCAGGAAGCCGCGACTACGCTGGAGCGCACGCACTTTGCGCTGATGGAATTCCTGGAGGCCGTTCTGGCCGGTCAGCAGGTCTCGGCCGTAGCCCTGTTCCCCCAGTACCGTGAGACCCAGGTGCTGGCTGGCAATGACAAGGCCCACCCGGCTGACCTATGGCCTGCCGAGCGCCGTGCACGCGAGCCCCGCTGGACCGGGACCATGCCGGAGCCACTGGCCTATGGCCCACATGCACGTGCCATGCTGGACGGTGTGGTGCTGCGAATGGTCAAGAGCGATGACCGCGAGGCGGCAGCCCAGATGTGCGAGCTTTGCCGGCGCTTTGCGGCAGCTCAGTCCGAAGATGTAGCGGCGCGCAGTTTCTGGAAAATCGCTGCGGCCTTCTTCGACGGCCTGGCACGTGGGCTCATCACTGCCGATATCTACGTCAAGCGCATGGCTTCGCGCGTGCTCATGCAGTACGCCAGCATGGCCAAGGGCGACAGCCTGCCGCCCGCGCGCCTGCTGCAGGACCTGATGTTCTTTTGCGCGCAGGCCAAGCCCCGCGAGCAGGCCGGTGAGAGTCTGAAGGCCGTACACGAGGCCTATGCCATGGAGCAGATGCCGGTGGTGGACTACCACGTGGCGCGCTATGGCCGCTTCGATCCCTCGGTGCTGGTGCAGGCGCGCAAGCGCATTGCGGCTGCCGCCGAGACCTGGTCTGCCGTAGCGGGTGGCGACCGCAGCAAGATCAGATCCATGGCCGAGCAGTTCGGACTGGTATCCGAGTCGCTGGTCAAGCTGCAGCCTGTCAGTCACGGGCTGGCGCGCGCGCTGATTCGTGTGGCGGAGACGGTGGAGCGCATTGGCGAGCCGCCACCAGCCGAGCTGGCCATGGAGGTGGCGACCGCGGTGCTGTATCTGCAGGCCAGCTTCATGACTGCCGGGCATGACGACGAAATACAGGCCGCCCAGTCCAGCGTGCTGGTCCAGCGTCTGGATGCGGCTTTGCATGGCGCGCAGTCCGAGCCGCTGGAAATCTGGATGGAGGAGCTCTACCGTCAGGCCAGCGACCAGCAGACCATGGGGTCGGTGGTTGGAGAGCTGCGCATCACCCTTGGCGAGGCTGAGAAGCAGCTGGATCTGTTCTTTCGCAATCCCGCGGACACCTCGGTGCTGGCCTCGGTACCGGGCCAGATGGCGCAAATGCGTGGTGTGCTGTCGGTGCTGGGATTCGAGCAGGCCGCGACCGCCATGCAGCGCATGCGTGACACCGTCGAGCATCTGATGCTCGGCGAGGTGACGGTCGAGAACCAGCCTCGCATCTTCGAGAAGCTGGGCAGCAGTCTCGGTGCCATGGGCTTTCTCATCGACATGCTCAGCTACCAGCGCAATATGGCGCGCAAGCTGTTCGTCTATGACGAGGAAAAGGACGAACTGCGCATCGTCATGGGTCATAGCCGCAGTCGCGGCCCCGAAGCCTTCCGTCCCACCGTGGATATTCCCATGGATGGCGTACCGTCTTCTGGACAGACTCCGGTCGCTTCGGCTGCCGTGATTGCTGATCCGGCAGTGGAGCCCTCGGTCGCCGCACCGCCACCGCCTGTCGAAGTGAGGCCAGTTCCCGCTGCTGTGGCGAAGCCAGAGCAGTTGCAAGTCAGGCACATCGAGGACGAGGACACCCCGCCGTGGGCAGTGACCGAGCCAGGTGCCTTGCCCGAGTTTGAGGCAGTACCCGCACCAGCCGTGGCAGAGTCGGCCGGCGTGGGCTCCGATGCCCTGGCCGATGCCATGGCTCAGGTGTTTGCGGGCATGCAGTCGGGCAAGCAGGCAACTGACGAGGCGGATGTCGCTCGGGATCTGGCAGCGGCAGTCGCAGCTCCTGCGGGCGTGCCTGCGGCTGCTACGGTGCCGGCAGCCGAACTGAGCACTGTAGATCTGGACGGCGACGATGAGCTTCTGTCCATCTTCCTGGAGGAAGCCCGCGAAGTCGTGGATAACGGCTTGCAGGCCCTCAAGGTTTTGGAGGACGAACCCGGCAATCTGAGCGAGCAGACCACGCTGCGCCGTGCATTCCACACGCTCAAAGGCAGCTCGCGCATGGTGGGGCTGGATGAGTTTGGTGAAGCCGGCTGGGCCATGGAGCAGATGCTCAATGCATGGCTGGCAGAGCAGCGACCCATGCCGCAGGCCATGCAGCAGCTGGCTCAGGACGCCCTGAAGGCCTTTGCCGTCTGGGCACAGGATATCGAAAACCAGCAGGCGCAGAACTGGTCGGCCACGGCCTTCCGTGCCGCTGCAGACGCCATGCGTCTGCAGGGCGAGCGTGCCGAGGTGGCCCTGGTTCCGCGTCGCGGCGAGCGGGCCCAGCGCCTGGAGTCGGCCGAGGCGGCCGCCGCTGCGGATGCCCCCGTGCTGGAGCTGCCTGTAGCGCCCGAGCCGATCGCCGAGCTGCACTGGCCACTGGAGCCACAGACCGTGGCCGCAGAGCCCGTATTTGCGATGCCGGAGCTGGAGTTCCCGCAAGAAGAGCTGTCTGCGCAGCCAGATCAGGAGTCGGTGGCTGAGCTGGAGGCGGCAGCAGCCGACTTTGCCTTGCCGGAACTGGATATTCCAGACGACCTGCTGCATCAGCTTCAGGCACCCGATGCGCTTGAAGCGTCCGCATTGCCTGCTCTGGAGTCGGCGGCAGGGTCTGAGCCGGAGCGGATGGAGGACGCAGGGGAGGTTCAGCCTTCGCTGCAGGAAATCACTGCGGCAGAAGAGGTGCAGGAGCTGGATTTTGCCGCCTTCGAAGCGGCCATGCGTGAAAGCGAGCAGGCTGCCATAGACATGCAGACTGCCGTGGAGCCCCCCGCCATGGACGCAGCTACCGGGGTGCCGGCCGCTGTGGAGATGGCGCTCGAGCTGCCGTCTGCAGAGGCTGCGATCGAGCTGGAGGCCATTGAAGCCTTGCTGGATGGCGTGTCCGAGCCAGTCATGGCCGAAGAACCCGCTCAGCTGCCGGAGCCCGAAGTCTCGGCGGTTGAGCCGGTGCTTGAACAGACCGAACAGACCGAACAGACAGGTGGGCCGGACGACGGCTATCGCAATATAGACGGGCTGCGCATCAGCGTAGCGCTGTACAACGTCTATCTCAACGAAGCAGACGAGTGGTCAGAGCGACTGGGTGAGGTGTTGCAGCAGTGGTCGCAAGAGCCGGCTGCCGTCATTCCCGACGACGCGATCGCGCTGGCGCATTCCCTGGCAGGCAGCTCCGGCACCGTGGGCTTCAAGGCCTTGTCGGAGCTGGCGCGTTTGCTCGAGCATGCACTGCTGCATCTGCAGCCTCAGGGCTATGCCGGCGCGCTGCAGATTCAGCAATGCGTGACCGCATCCGATGAAGTGCGCCGCTTGCTGCATCAGTTTGCGGCAGGCTTCCTCAAGGACGCTTTACCCGCTGTCGAAGACGCGCTGCGTGAAATCCTGAATACTCCGATCGATGCCGGTGCAGCAGCTGAAACTGCCGATCTTGAGCTGTCCGATCTGGCCGAGCTGGATGAGGCAGAGTGGCCCGAGGTGCAGGCGCTGCAGCCGCCTGCAGATCCCAAGGACTTGCCGCTGGACTTTGCTGCCGAGCTATCGCAGGATGGGGCCTTGCCCGAGCTTGCGGGTGATGGACCCAAGGATGTGGCCGAGGAAGACGTGGGAGCATCGGCAGCCGACCCGTTGCTGGATGCCGTGGTAAAAGCCGCGGATCAGGCACCGTATTCCATGGTGCCTGCCGCGGGCAGCGTGGAGCATGAGGCCGAGCTGCAGCGCCGCATCGATGAAGCCATTGCTCTGGCGGTGCATGCCGGTGACGACGAAGACGATATCGATGTGCTCGATCAGGTCGATGCCGACCTGTTTCCCATTTTCGAGGAAGAGGCCATCGACCTGCTGCCCAAGCTCGGTGCTGCACTGCGCCGCTGGCATGGGCGACCGACGCTGGATGAGGCTCGCAACGAAGCCCTGCGCGCTTTGCACACCATCAAGGGCAGTGCCCGCCTGGCGGGTGCCATGCGCATGGGTGAGATGGCCCACCGCCTGGAGTCGGCGGTGGAGCGTATTGACCAGGAGCGTCCCGCAGCCGAAGCGATCGAGCCGCTGCTGAGCAGCTTTGACGCTTTGCAAGCCAGCTTCGATGTGCTGCGCATGGCCGGTGAGCAGGAGTCCGAGCAGCCACTGGCTCAACTGGACGATCTTCTTGCTCAGGCGCCTTTGCATCTGAGCGCGGCGGAGTCTGCTGTAGAGCAAGCAGCGGAAGCTCAAGCCGGAGAAAAGACTGCCGCAGATTTTGAGCAGGCCATTGAGCTGCCGGCTCCGGTGGTGCCGCGTCCTGCGTCGCAGCAGACCGTGCGTGTGCGGGCGCAGCTGCTGGACCGCTTGATTTCCCAGACCGGTGAAGTGCTGATTGCCCGTTCGCGTGTCGATGCGCGGCTGTCGCAGGCGCGTTCGGCGCTCAATGACTTGACGGGCAACCTGGAGCGCCTGCGCACGCAGCTGCGTGACATCGAGGTGCAGGCCGAAAGTCAGATGCAGTCGCGTCTGGCCCTGTCCAAGGACACGGCAGCCGGTTTCGATCCGCTGGAGTTCGACCGTTTCACCCGCGTGCAGGAACTCACGCGCATGATGGCCGAATCGGTCAACGACGTGGCCACCGTGCAGCGCAATCTGCAGCGGGATCTGGCCGCTGCCGAAGACGATCTGGTGGCCCAGGGCCGGCAGGCACGTGATCTGCAGCGAGATCTGCTGCGCACGCGCATGGTGGAGTTCGACTCCTTTGCCGAGCGTCTGTACGCCGTGGTGCGCCAGACGTCCAAGGAAATGGGCAAGCAGGTGCGCCTGAACATCCTGGGCGGCACCATCGAAATGGACCGCGGCATGCTGGAGCGCATGATGCCGGCCTTCGAGCATCTGCTGCGCAACTGCGTGGCTCATGGCATCGAATCGCCCGAGCGGCGCCAGGAGCTGGGCAAGCCGGCTGTCGGCACCATCGAGATCGTGCTGAGTCAGGAGCGCAACGACGTGGCGCTGTCCGTGGAAGACGACGGGGCCGGTCTGGACCTGGAGCGGATTCGCGCCAAGGCCATCAGCCTCAAGCTGTGGACCGACGAGCGTCCCATGACGCTGGAAGACGCGGGGCGCCTGATTTTCGAGCCGGGCTTCAGCACGGCCGCCGAGGTGACGGGTGTTGCCGGGCGGGGCATCGGCATGGATGTGGTGCGTTCCGAAGTGAATGCTCTGGGCGGTCGTATCGAAACCCATACCGAGCCAGGCCGTGGCAGCGCCTTCCGGCTGGTTGTGCCGTTGACCACGGCCGTGACCCAGGTGGTGATGCTGCGCATGGGCGCCGTGTCCATGGGCGTGCCCGCCAACCTGGTGGAAATCGTGCGTCGCGTGCCCGTCGATGTGCTGGAGGAGAGCTACCGCAAGCAGGAGTTCCAGGACGGCAGCGAAGTCATGCCCTTCTATTGGGCCGGCGCGCTGTGGCAAACCTCGCTGCGCAGCGAAGAAAACCTCGGTCGCACGCGCCCCGTGGTGATAGCTCGCAGTGCCTCGCAGCGTGTGGCGCTGCATGTGGACGAAGTGCTGGGCAACCAGGAAGTGGTGATCAAGAACCTGGGGCCGCAGCTGTCGCGTCTGCCCGGTCTTACCGGCATGTCCGTGCTGCCCTCGGGGGCCGTGGTGCAGATCTACAACCCGGTGGCGCTGGCCAACGTCCATGGCGAGCAGGTGCGAGCCATGCTGGCCAGGGCCGAGCAGGCCGCAGCCGATGGCGAACTGCAGGCTCACTCAGGCGGTGCCGATCTGCTGGGCTCCGAGGCTGCGCAGACCACGGTGCCGCTGGTGCTGGTGGTGGATGACTCCATCACCGTGCGCCGCGTCACCCAGCGTCTGCTGCAGCGCGAAGGCTACCGTGTCACGCTGGCCGCTGACGGCCTGCAAGCCATGGAGCGTCTGCAGGACGAGCGCCCGACCCTGGTGCTGTCGGACATCGAAATGCCGCGCATGGACGGCTTCGATCTGTTGCGCAATATCCGCGCCGATCAGACGCTCGAAGGCATGCCGGTGGTCATGATCACTTCGCGCATTGCCCAGAAGCATCGCGAAATGGCCCGCGACCTGGGAGCCAATCACTACCTGGGCAAGCCTTATTCCGATGAGGAGTTGCTGGGGCTGATCCAGCATTACGCCTTGCAGCGCAGCGGCCCCGCGCCTGAGCGCAGCCCGCTCGGCGGGTTTGCGGCCGAGGAGTCAGGAGTGGCTGTCGAATAAGGTTTGCTCCTCATAACAGAGCGGCTTGCGCTGATCCGAATTGCATTTCAGATTGATATTGATCTGAAATACATGAAGGACGTGCGCAAGCCGCTTCTTTTTTTGAGTGACAGCCTATTGGACAGCTGGCAGCCGAGTACACCCGGATGTGGGGCTCCGCAGGGCCAGGAGCCAGGAAAGCTCAAGCTTCTTTCTTGAGGATTCCGTAGCGCGCCAGGGTTTTCTCCCGCGCTGCCGCATGATCCACGACGGGCAAGGGATAGTCGCGCCCCAGTGTGATGCCTGCTTCGGCCAGTTCCAGCGGCTTGGCCAGCCAGGGGGCATGCCGCAGTTTGCTGGGCAACTGAGCCACTTCAGGCACATAACGCGCTATGAACTTGCCGTCCGGATCGAACTTCTCGCTCTGGGTCACCGGGTTGAAGATGCGGAACCAGGGCTGGGCATCGCAGCCCGTGGAGGCCGCCCATTGCCAGCCGCCGTTATTGGCCGCCAGATCGAAGTCATTGAGCTTTTCGGCGAAATAGGCTTCGCCCCGGCGCCAGTCCAGACCCAGGTCCTTGACCAGAAAGCTGGCCGTGACCATGCGCAGCCGGTTGTGCATATAACCGCTGGAATTGAGCTGGCGCATGGCGGCATCGACCAGCGGGTAGCCGGTGCGGCCTTCGCACCAGGCGGCAAAGAGGGGGTCGGCCTCGGCTCCCGTCTCCCATTCGATGGCGTCATACGCCGGCTTGAAGCTGCGCTCCACCACATAAGGCTGGTGGGCCAGGATCTGGAAGTAGAAGTCGCGCCAGATCAGCTCGCTGAGCCAGGTGGCCGCCCCTTCGCGTGCCGCGGCAGACCAGTCCTCGTTGTGGGCCGCCTCATGGGCGAGGCGGGCCAGCTCGCGTATCGACACGGTGCCGAAGCGCAGATGGACGCTGAGATAGCTGGGCCCCTTGAGGGCCGGAAAGTCGCGTGCCGTCTTGTACTGCGGCAGGCGCGGCAGAAAATCGGCCAGCAGCTGGCGCGCGCCGCTGACGCCGGTGGGCAGGCGCAGGCCGGCCAGCGTGTCCGGGGCAAAGCCCAGATCCGCAGCCGTGGGAATCGGGCGGCGCTCGCTGTCCGGCAGATCGGCCAGCTTGCTCACCAGATCGCGCTCGCTGGGGTAGGCCGAGAGATAGAACGGTGTGATTTTCCGCAGCCAGGCGTTCTTGTAGGGCGTGAAGACCGAAAATGGCGACAGGCTCTGGGTCAGTAACTCGTCGCGCGCAAAGATGCGGTGGTCCTTGAAGCGCAGCAGCAACTGCCCCTGGCTCTTGAGGCTGCGCGCCACCTGGGCGTCGCGGGCGATGGCCGCAGGCTCGTCGTCGTCGTTGCAGAAGACGGCGCCCGCGCCCAGCTGCCGGGCCAGGGCCGGGATGATGTCCTGGGGCAGGCCGCGCCGCGTGATCAGCCCTGTCTGCGGGCGTCCTGCGGCCTCGCGCAGGGCGGCATCCAGCTCGGTCAGACTCTGGCAGATGAACTCCACGCGGCGGTCGGCGCGGGGCAGGGCGGCAAGAATGCTGTCGTCGAAGACAAAGACGCAATACAGCTTTTCACATTGCTGCAATGCATGATAAAGGGCCGCGTTATCGGCCAGACGCAGGTCGCGCCGCAGCCAGATCAAGCCCACAGGGTAAGAAGGAGTCATGGATCGCCAGTAAAATCGCTGCATGTCTGCAGAATCTGCGCCTATCAACTTGACGCACCACTTCCTGATTGCCATGCCCGGCCTGGAAGATGAGTCGTTTTCGCGCAGCGTTGTCTACCTGTGCGAGCATAGCGAGCGTGGCGCGCTCGGTCTGATTATCAACAAGCCCTCCAAGCTCAGCCTGCAAGGCCTGCTGCAAAAAGTGGATTTGGGTCTCAAGCGCGATGATTTGCGCGACCAGCAGGTCTTTACCGGTGGCCCGGTGCAGACCGATCGCGGCTTTGTGCTGCATGAGCCCATGGTCATCGAAGGCGCACCCGAGAACGAATCGGCCTATGCCTCGACCATGACCATTCCAGGCGGTCTGGAGATGACCACGTCCAAGGATGTGCTCGAAGCCCTGTCGGACGGTGCCGGCCCCAGGCGCGTGCTGGTCACGCTGGGCTATTCCTCCTGGGATGAAGGCCAGCTCGAATCCGAAATCGGCGAAAACGCCTGGCTGACCGTGGAAGCCGACCCCGAGGTGATCTTCAGCACCCCGGTGGACGAGCGCTATGACCGCGCTCTGGGCCTGCTGGGTCTGCAGCGCTGGATGTTGTCCCCAGAGTCGGGTCGCGCATGAACGATATTTCCTCTTCCAACAAGGCCGCCGATGCGGCCTTTTCCTCGACTTTTTCCTCGGCCGAAAATACGGCTGCCAGGCCTGCAGCAGCGCCAGCACCGCAAAAGCCGCAGGTTCCGGCCCATTTCCAGCAGTTCCTGGGCTTTGACTTCGGCATCAAGCGCACGGGCTGCGCCTCGGGCAACCGCGTGCTGGGCGGCGCCAACCCGCTGCCCACCATCAAGGCCGAAGCGGCGGATGCACGCCTGGCCGCGGTGGAAAAGCTGATCCGCGAGTGGCAGCCCAATGCCCTGGTGATAGGCGTGCCCTACCACCCCGATGGCGCGGCGCACGAGAACACGGCCCGGGCCCTGAAATTCGGCCGCCAGCTCAGAAGTCGCTTCAAGCTGCCGGTGTACGAGGTGGACGAACGCTACAGCACGACCGAAGCCCTGGCGGGTGGCGCACGCGACGCCGACGCGGCTTCGGCCTGCATCATTCTTGAACAGTTTTTGAGGAGTCTCCCATGAGTGAAACCATTGCAGGTCAGGGCAGCCTGATCCTGGACGCCGAAGCCCTGTATAGCGAGCTGCTGCGCGGCGTGCAGCGCATCATGGGCCCCAATACCCGTCTGGCGGGCATCACCTCGGGCGGTGCCTGGCTGGTCGAGCGCCTGCACAAGGATCTGAACCTCAAGGGCAAGCCCAGCGTGCTGTCTTCCTCGCTGCACCGCGACGATTTTGCCCAGCGCGGCATGGCTTCCAGCGCCCAGACCCAGATCGCCTTCGATGTGAACGGCGCCGATGTGCTGGTGCTCGACGATGTGCTCTACACCGGCCGCACCGTGCGCGCCGTGCTCAACGAACTCTATGACTACGGCCGTCCCGCCAGCGTGCGACTGGCCGTCCTGGTGGACCGGGGAGGGCGCGAGCTGCCCATCCAGGCCGACTTTGCCGCAGCGCGCGTGGCGCTGCCGGCCGACCGTTCCCTGGCGCTGGCGCGCGACGAGAGCGGTGTTTTCCACTTCCGCATTCAAGAGGCCTGATCGTGCTGTACAAGCGCAACCCCCAACTCAACAAGAACGGCGAGCTGATCCACCTGCTCTCCACCGAAGGCCTGTCCAAGGACATCCTGACCCAGATTCTCGACACGGCCAGCAACTTCGTCAGCGTCAACGACCGTGAAGTCAAGAAGGTGCCTCTGCTGCGTGGCAAGAGCGTGTTCAATCTGTTCTTCGAGAACAGCACGCGTACCCGCACCACCTTCGAGATTGCGGCCAAGCGCCTGTCGGCCGACGTCTTCAACCTGGACATCGCGCGCAGCTCGGCCAGCAAGGGCGAGACCCTGCTGGACACCATCGACAACCTCTCGGCCATGGCGGCCGACATCTTTGTCGTGCGCCACAGCGAGTCGGGCGCTCCCTATCTGATCGCCAAACATGTGGCGCCCCATGTGCATGTGGTCAATGCCGGCGACGGCCGCCATGCCCACCCCACCCAGGGTCTGCTGGACATGTACACCATCCGCCACTACAAGCAGGATTTCTCCAATCTGCGCGTGGCCATCGTGGGCGACGTGCTGCACTCGCGCGTGGCGCGCTCGGACATCCACGCCCTGACCACACTCGGCGCTGCCGAGGTGCGCGTGGTCGGCCCGCGTACCCTGGTGCCCTCGGACATGGCCAGCATGGGTGTGCGCGTCTTCCACAATCTGGAGGAAGGCATCAAGGACTGCGACGTCATCATCATGCTGCGTCTGCAGAACGAGCGCATGAGTGGCGCGCTGCTGCCTTCGAGCCAGGAATACTTCAAGAGCTTCGGCCTGACCGAAAAGCGCCTGGAGCTGGCCAAGCCCGATGCCATCGTCATGCACCCCGGCCCCATCAACCGCGGCGTGGAGATCGACTCCGCCGTGGTGGATGGCCCGCAGGCCGTGATCCTGTCGCAGGTGACCTTCGGTATCGCCGTGCGCATGGCGGTCATGTCGATCGTCGCGGGTAACGAAGCCTGATGGAACATCAGGCCATCCCCCTGAGCGGCTGGGCCGCTTCCCCCTTCTCTCGCAGCGCTGCTGCGGGAAGGGGGACGACGCCCTCGCCGCGAGGCGGCTCTTGCTTGGCGTCTCATGCGACAGCGGGCCGGTACACAGGGCAGGGTGGCATTGGGTTCAATATGTTTTTTGTAGCTTCTAGCGCTTGTGTGGCAAGGGCTAGCAGCCAATTTGGTGCCAAACCATGAAGATTCTGATTCGCAATGGCCGGGTGATGGACCCGGCACGAGGTTTCGACCAGCAGGCCGATATCGCCATCGATGGCAGCATGATCGCCGCCATTGGCACGGTGCCCGAAGGTTTTGTGGCCGAGCGTGAAATCGACGCCTCCGGCCAGTGGGTGCTGCCCGGTCTGGTGGACCTGGCCGTGCGCCTGCGCGAGCCCGGTCACGAGCATGAAGGCATGCTGCAGTCCGAGATGGCGGCTGCCGTGGCCGGTGGCGTGACCAGCCTGGTCTGCCCGCCCGATACCGAACCCGTGCTCGACGAGCAGGGTCTGGTGGAAATGCTCAAGTTCCGTGCCGAGAAGCAGCACAAGTCGCGTTTGTTCCCCATGGGCGCGCTGACCGTGGGACTCAAGGGTGAAACGCTGACCGAGATGGCCGAGCTGACCGAGTCCGGCTGCGTGGCCTTCGGCCAGGCGGATGTGCCGCTGTCCAGCATCACCACGCTGAGCCGTGCACTGAGCTATGCCAACACCTTTGGCTATGCCGTGTGGCTGCGCCCGCAGGACAAGGATCTGGGCAGGGGCGTGGCCGCCAGCGGCGCGCTGGCCACCCGCATGGGTCTGGCCGGGGTGTCCGTGGCGGCAGAGACGATTGCGCTGCACACCATCTTCGAGCTGATCCGTGGTTCGCAGACCCGGGTTCACCTGTGCCGCATCTCCAGCGCCGCCGGCGTGGAGCTGGTGCGCCGAGCCAAGGCCGAAGGCCTGAACGTGACCGCCGACGTGTCCATCAACTCGCTGCTGCTGACCGAGAACGACATCGGCTACTTCGACAGCAGCGCCCGTGTGGTGCCCGTGCTGCGCCAGCAGCGCGACCGCGATGCGCTATCTGCTGCACTGGCGGACGGCACCATCGATGCGCTGGTTTCCGATCACTGCCCGGTGGACGAAGACGCCAAGGTGCTGCCTTTTGCCGAAGCCGAACCCGGTGCGACCGGCGTGGAGCTGCTGCTGTCCATTGCCGTGAAGTGGAGCCGCGACTACAAGGTGCCGCTGAACCGCGCACTGGCTGTCGTGACTTCGGCTCCCGTGGCCGTGTTGGGTAGCGCCCTGGGCGAGCAGCAGTCCCTGCTGGGGCAGCTCAAGGTGGGCGGCGTGGCAGATCTGTGCATCGTCGACCCCGAGGCGGAGTGGACGGTCGATCCCAAGGCGCTGCAAAGCCAGGGCAAGAGCACGCCATTCAACGGCTATGAACTGCCTGCGCGCGTGGTAACGACTATCGTTGACGGCGCTGTCGCTTATCAACGATAGGCTCCCCCTGAGCGGCTTTGCCGCTTCCCCCTCTCTCGATGCGTTGCATCGGGAGGGGGACGACACCCTCGGTGCGCGGCGGCGCTTCCTCGGTGCCTCTGACTTTGCATTGCGCCAGTCTTAGGCGCTTGCCGGTTTCAAGTTGCAGCAACTGAGTCACAACGAGCCGCTACACTGTTTGAGAATCATGGCAAACGGCTTGCACAAAATCAAAACCGGCTCGCGTGCGGTATGGCGCGGACTGCGTCTGCTGGCCCATGTGGCCAAGGGCGCCTGGATCGTGGCGTTTCGCTTTCCGCAGCTGCACTACCTGCAGCAGCACGAGCATGTGCAGGCCTGGGCTGCAACGCTGCTGCTGCGCGCCGGGGTGCAACTGCAGGTCAAGGGCCTGCCGCCAGCCAAAGGACCGGTGCTGATGGTCAGCAACCATATCTCCTGGCTCGATATTCCGCTGCTGCACGCGGCGCGCCATTGCCGCTTCATCTCCAAATCCGACGTCAAGGGCTGGCCCATCATCGGCACGCTGGCGACGGCAGCGGGCACGCTCTACATCCAGCGCAGCTCGCGCCGCGATGCGGTGCGCATGGTAGGTGCCATGGAAGAGGCCTTCAAGCGCGGCGAAATCCTTGCCGTCTTTCCCGAAGGAACGACGGGCGATGGACGCAGCCTGCTCTCGTTTCACTCAAATCTGCTCGAAGCCGCCGTGCAATGCGATGCGCCGGTACAGCCCGTGGGGCTGCGCTTTGTCGATGGCAAGACAGGCAGCACCAGCTATGCCGCAACCTATGTCGGGGATGAGACCTTGCTGGGCTCCATCTGGCGCGTGCTTTGTTCGGAGCAGCTGATTGCCGTGGTGCACTATGGCGAGGCGCAGAGCGCACAAGGGCGCGACCGCCGTGCCTGGGCCAAGGACTTGCACACCGAGGTGGACAGGCTGCGCCAGAACTAGGCGCTGTGCCGGCGCTTTGCGCGTCCAGTCAAACCCTGTAGGCTGCGCGCATGCACGCCAGAGTTTTGCGCTATCTCGATGAAGTGGTTCGCCGCGGCTCCATCCGCAAGGCGGCCGAGCACCTGCATGTGGCTCCCACGGCCGTGAACCGGCAGATTCTCGATCTGGAGGCCGAGCTGGGAGCGCCGCTGTTCGACCGCATCCACAATCGCCTGCGTCTGACGCCCCTGGGTGAGATGGTGCTGACCCATGTGCGAAGCACCTTGCGCGAACATGCAGCGCTGCGCGAGCGCATTGCCGACTTCAAGGGCATGCGGCGTGGCGAGATCACTGTGGCGGCGACATCGGGCCTGGCGGGCTCCTTGCTGCCATCGCTGGTGCATGACTTTCGCAGCAGCCATCCGGGGATGGTCGTGCGTGTCATCGACCTGCCAACGCAGGCCATTGTGTCTGCCGTGGAGGCCGGAGAGGTGGACCTGGGCCTTGCCTACGATCTCACGCCCAGACCCGGTTTGCGCATGCTGGCGGCCAGCGAATGGCAGATCGGAGCCGTCCTGCCGGTCAAGCACCCGCTGGCCCAGCATTCGTCGCTGCTGCTCAGCGAATGCGTGGGTCATCCGCTGATTCTGCCGGCACCGGCCCTGACCATACGCAGTCTGCTCAACGAAGCCTTCGCGCGCAGTGCCATCGAGGTGACGCCGGTGGCCGAGTCCACCTCCATGGCCTTGATACAGCGCCTGGTCATGCTGGGCGAGGGCATTGCCTTGCTCAACGCTCTGGATGTACTGGAGGAGCTGGATCGCGGCTCGCTGAGCTTCGTGCCTCTGCGCGATGCGCATCTGCAGCGCCAGACCCTGATGCTGTTCGTGCGCAAGGGCGCGGAGCTGAGTGCCGCTGCCGAGCTCATGGCGGCAAGCATCGAATCCGCGCTGGCGCGGCTCTACGCCAGAAAACACTGATTCACTGTCCACATTTTGTGGACATGCTTGGCTGAATTCAGCGCTATCGCGCGCTGGGGTGCCTCTCTAGACTTGCGCTTCTTGTTTAGAGAGGAAGAAACCCATGACCCTGATTGCCCTGAATGCCGACGTACTGGTCACCATGGATGCGCAACGCCGCGAGATCAAGGACGGTGCGCTGGTGGCGGACGGCCCGGCCCTGCTGTGGGTGGGGGCAACGGCCGAGCTGCCGGCGCAATACCGCCGCATGGCCGACGAGGGCCAGGCGCGCGTGCTGGACATGCGCGGCAAGGTCGTGACGCCGGGCCTGGTCAACACCCACCACCACATGTACCAGAGCCTGACGCGTGCCGTGCCGGCCGCCCAGGATGCCGAGCTGTTCTCGTGGCTGCAGAACCTCTACATGCTGTGGTCGCATCTGACGCCCGAGATGATCCATGTCTCGACCCAGACCGCCATGGCCGAGCTCATGCTGTCGGGTTGCACCACCACCAGCGACCACCTGTACCTGTTTCCCAATGGCTCGCGCCTGGACGATTCCATTGCGGCTGCGCAGCAGATGGGCATGCGCTTTCACGCCGCGCGCGGCTCCATGAGCCTGGGCCGCAGCAAGGGCGGCCTGCCACCCGATGTGGTGGTGGAGGAGGAAGAGGCCATCTTGCGCGACAGCCTGCGCCTGATCCAGCAATACCACGACGGCTCGCGCCACTCCATGCTGCGCGTGGTTCTGGCCCCATGTTCGCCGTTCTCGGTGACGCGTGATCTGATGCGCGAATCGGCGGTGCTTGCGCGTGCGCACGGCGTCTCGCTGCACACCCATCTGGCCGAGAACGACAACGACGTGGCCTTCTCGCGCGAGAAGTTCGGCCTGACCCCGGCGCAATACGCCGAGGACCTGGGCTGGGTGGGGCGCGACGTCTGGCATGCGCATTGCGTCAAGCTCGATCCCGAAGGCATTGCGCTGTTTGCGCGCACCGGCACCGGTGTGGCGCACTGTCCATGCTCCAACATGCGCCTGGCATCGGGCATCGCACCCATCCGCAGCATGCGCGATGCCGGCGTGTCCGTGGCCCTGGGGGTGGACGGCAGCGCATCGAACGACGGTGCCCACATGCTGGGCGAGGCGCGCCAGGCCATGCTGCTGCAGCGCGTGGGCTACGGCCCGGCGGCCATGAGTGCCCGAGAGGCGCTGGAGATCGCCACGCTGGGCGGTGCGCGCGTACTCAACCGCGATGACATCGGCGCACTGGCTCCGGGCATGTCTGCCGACTTCGTGGCCTTCGACATGGAAGACGTCGGCTATGCGGGTGCCGGCCACGACCCCGTGGCAGCGCTGGTGTTCTGCACGCCGGCCAATGTGTCCAGCAGCGTCATCAACGGGCGTGTGGTGGTCGAGGACGGGCGTCTGCTGACCGCCGACCTGCCCGTGGTGCTGGGCCAGCACCGCCATCTTGCGCGCAGCCTGTTCGAGCGAGCCGCAGCAGGACATTGAGACTTTTCGGTGACGGCCATCGTGGGTCCATTGCGATGGCCGGACATCGGTGTGAGAGAGATTCCAAGCCTTTGTGGCACTGGAAGGAAAGTGGGCTCGGGACTGGTGTCAGGTGACTTGGAGTGCCAGAAATTCTTTCTCGATGCTGGACAAGCTATACGGCGCCGCGCATGGGCTGTATCGGCAACGGCATATGAGAGCTCCCGGTTGCGTGCTTAGTCTTGTGGCCTTCGCGGGGAAGCCTATTCCCCGGCGATTGCATACCTAAAAAACAGGAGACAAGACCATGGAAAAGCTGCTTTACGGGGTGGAAGACCGTCCGCCCAGCCTCATCACCACCACGCTGCTTTCGCTGCAGCATCTGCTCGCCGCGCTGGGCGGCATCATCGCCGTGCCGCTGGTGTTCGGCGGTGCGCTCAAGCTGCCGGCCGACCAGATCGTGGCCCTGGTCAATGCGGCGCTGCTGGGCTCGGGCATCGTCACCATCATCCAGTGCCGTGGCGTAGGACCTGTCGGCATACGCCTGCCCTGCGTGATGGGTACCAGTTTTGCCTTTGTCGGCGCGGGCATCAGCGTGGGACTGGAGCATGGTGTGCCCGGCATCCTGGGCTCTTCGCTCGTGGGCTCGCTGGTGATGATCGTCGGCAGCTTCTTCATGCCTGTGATCCGTCGCTTCTTTCCGCATACCGTGACCAGCGTGGTTGTGACCATGATCGGGCTGTCGCTCACGCCCGTCGCCGTGGACTGGGCCGCAGGCGGTGTGGGCAGCGGCAGCTATGGCGCCGTGGGTAATCTGGCGATTGCGGGCTTTGTGCTGGCGCTGGTGATCGGCTTTGTGCAATGGGGCAAGGGCGTGATCTCGGCATCGGCCGTGGTTCTGGGCATTGCCTGCGGCTATCTGCTGTGCCTGGCCCTGGGCTTGATCGATTTCACCCAGGTGCGTGAGGCGCCGATCTTCGCGATTCCCCAGCCGCTGCATTTCGGCATGAGCTTTCCGGTATCGGGCATCGTTGCCATGTCCATTGCCTTTCTCGTGACCATTGTCGAGACCACGGGTACTTTCATGGCCCTGGGGGCGGCAACACAGACGCCGATCCGTGGCAAGCGCCTGTCCAGCGGCATGCTCTGCGACGGCGTGGGTTCGGCCTTTGCCGCCTTGATGTCGAGTCCTCCGGTCTCCACTTTCGCGCAGAACGTGGGCGTGGTTTCGCTCACCGGCGTGGCCAGCCGCCATGTGGTGATGCTGACCGGCGTGATGCTGTTGCTGGCCGGTCTGTTTCCGGTGCTGGGAGCGCTGGTCGTGACGATTCCCCAGCCAGTGCTCGGCGGTGCGGGCCTGATGATGTTTGCCATGATCATCCTGGCGGGCATCCGCATGCTCAGCGGCGCAGAGCAGACGCGTCGCAGCGGCCTGATCATTGCAGTCTCGCTGGGCTGCGGTCTGGCCGTGACGGTGCGCCCCGATCTGCTCTCCAAGATGCCTGCCTTTGTGCGCGAGGTGTTCGGCTCGGGTATTACCGTGGGGGCGCTGGTGGCCGTGGGCCTGAATCTGCTGCTGCCGGGGCGTGAGTTTGATGCCCACGAGGAAGAGCTGGAGTCCGCAACGGCAGCCCCGGTTGCAACCAGTTCCGCCGCAGCCTGAAGCGCAGGCCCTGGGCGCTTAAAGCGTCATCTTG
Source organism: Comamonas sp. NyZ500 (assembly GCF_016772095.1). Lineage (NCBI taxonomy): Bacteria > Pseudomonadati > Pseudomonadota > Betaproteobacteria > Burkholderiales > Comamonadaceae > Comamonas > Comamonas sp. NyZ500. Next base: position 116,655 of record NZ_JAEIJE010000009.1, read on the forward strand.
CTGTCGATGATGACCTTGCGCCAGCGCGCGAGGTCCTTGACGATGAGGTCGGCAAAGACCTTGGGCGTGCTGGGCATGGGCTGGGCGCCTTCGCTTTGCAGACGCTCGAGGATGGCGGGGCTTCGGAGCGAGGCATTGATCTGCTGATTGATCCTGGCGACCACGTCGGCGGGCATATTGGCAGGACCGACCACGCCATACCATTGGTCGGCCTCAAAGCCGGGCAAGCCTGCTTCGGCCACGGTAGGCACATTGGGTAGTGCAGGGATGCGCTGAGGTGATGAAACGGCAATGGCCTTGATCTGGCCGGAGCGAATTTGGGCCAGCACGGCAGGGATGCCGGTGAACAAGGCCTGAACCTGACCTGCCACCAGGTCATTGACGGCCGGTGCCGTGCCCTTGTAGGGCACATGCTGCATCTTCAGCCCGGCTTGCAGGCTCAGATAGGCCATGGTCATATGCGCGGCACTGCCGTTGCCCCCCGAGCTGAAATTCACTGCGCCCGGGTTGGCCTTGGCGTAGCTGATGAACGATGCCAGATCATTGACCGGCAGCGATGGATGCACGACCAGCACGTTGGGCACACGCGCCACCCAGGCCAGAGGCGTAAAGCTCTTGATAGGGTCGTAAGGCAGCTTGGGGTAGAGCGTGGGTGTAACGGCCAGCGTGCCGACATGACCCATGAGCAGTGTGTAGCCATCGGCACTGGCCTTTGCCACGCGGTCCGCGCCAATGCTGCCGCCTGCGCCGGCGACGTTTTCCGGCACCACGCTCTGGCCCCAGGCAGTCGTCAGCTCATGACCTATGGCGCGACCCAGAATGTCGGCGGAGCCGCCGGGCGTGAACGGAATGACCATGCGTATGGCCTTGCTGGGGTACTTCGAGTCCTGTGCCAGAGCAGTACCGGTCAGACTGCCCAAGGTGGTAGCCGCAGCCCATTGGCTCCATTGGCGACGGTTCAGAGTGAAGGGTTCACGTGCGGTGAAAGCGGGCATATTGTCTCCTCATGATGTTTTGCAGACAGTCTATGAGATGGCGCTCTGCCTGGCTCTGGCGCAGCCGGCATAGCTGCTATGCAGTGACTGCCTGCCAAGCCTTGGACAGGTACAGGCTCGCTACACTGCAGTCATGACTACAAGTACAGACACCCCCGTGAATCGCCCTGACATCACCATTTTTCACAACAGCCGCTGCAGCAATTCGCGCGGCGCGCTGGCGCTGCTGCGCGAGCATGGTATCGAGCCCAATATCGTCGATTACATCGCCACGCCGCTGACGGCGCCAGAGTTGGCAGAGCTGGTGGCACACCTGGGCGTTTCGGTGCGTGACTTGCTGCGTACCAAGGAAGCTCAGTTCAAGGAACTGGGTCTGGACAACGCAGCGGTCAGTGATGTCCAGCTGATTCAGGCCGTGGCTGCGTATCCGGTGCTGCTCAATCGACCCATTGTGGTCACTCCCAAGGGGGCCAAGCTTTGTCGCCCGCCGGAGCTGGTGCTGGAGCTGATCTGAGCGAGGTGGGTTGCAGATTGAAAATGGCCTGAACTCCTTGAGCTGCCGATGCAAGCAGCTTCTGGTTCAGGCGCATTGGTGAATACCGCAAGCGTCTAAGTCTCGCCTAAGTGTGGACGTTCAAACTTCCCTTCAACGACACCGATCCGGTGCTTTTTTGAAAGGATGACCATGAACACAATTCTCTCCACACCCCGCCGATTGGTCATGGCCCTGGTGGCCGCTGGTGCGATCGGCGCACTGGGCGCCACCGGCGCCAGCCTGGTGGGAACCCGCAGCGCTGCCCAGGCGCAGGTGACGCAATCTGCGGCGGTTGCGCAACCCGCAGCCCTTAACCTGCCTGCGGTAAATGCTCCCAATTTTGCAGATATCACGGCGCGCAACGGCGCGGCCGTGGTCAATATCAGCGTGGTGGGCTCCTCTCGCGCCATGAGCGACGATGAAGGCGACCAGACCAGCGAACGTCAGCCACAGGGTCAGGGCATCAGCCCCGATGACCCCTTCCTTGAATTCTTCCGCCAGTTCGGCTTTCCTGGAATGCCGGGCGGGCAGGGCATGGGACCACGTGCGCAGCAGCCTGATACACCCATGCGCGGCCAAGGCTCGGGCTTTATCGTCTCCAGCGACGGCGTGATTCTGACCAATGCCCATGTGGTGCATGGCGCCAAGGAAGTGACGGTCAAGCTCAACGACCGTCGCGAGTTCAGGGCCAAGGTGCTGGGAGCCGACCCCAAGACCGATGTGGCGGTACTCAAGATTGACGCTGCCGGGCTGCCCACGGTCAAGCTGGGCCAGACCAGCCAGCTGCGTGTGGGCGACTGGGTGTTGGCGATCGGCTCGCCCTTCGGCTTTGAGAACAGCGTGACGGCTGGCGTGGTGAGTGCCAAGGGACGTTCTCTGCCCGATGATTCCTTTGTTCCCTTCCTGCAGACGGATGTGGCGATCAACCCCGGAAACTCTGGTGGCCCGCTGTTCAACGCACAGGGCGAGGTCGTGGGCATCAACAGCCAGATCTACACCCGCTCGGGCGGGTATCAAGGGGTGTCGTTTGCGATTCCCATCGAACTGGCAACCCGTGTGCAACAGCAGATTCAGGCAACGGGCAAGGCCCAGCATGCCAAGCTGGGTGTGAGTGTGCAGGAGGTCAATCAGGCCTTTGCCGATTCCTTCAAGCTGGATAGGCCCGAAGGTGCATTGGTGGCCAGTGTCGAAAAGAATGGCCCTGCTGCCAAGGCCGGACTGGAACCAGGCGATGTGGTGCGCAAGGTGGATGGCAAACCCGTTGTTGGTTCGGGCGATCTGCCGGCCTTTATCGGCCAGGCCTTGCCGGGGCAGAAGGTAACGCTGGAAGTCTGGCGCAAGGGTGAATCCCAGACTCTGAGTGCGACCCTTGGCGATGCCAGTGACAAGGCTGCGAAGGTGGCCAAGTCCTCTCCGGACGCTGACAAGGGAAAGCTGGGGCTGGCTTTGCGCCCCCTGCAGCCTGAGGAAAAAAAGCAGATTGGTGTGGACTCCGGCCTGCTGGTGGCTCAGGCCAGCGGTCCGGCAGCAGCAGCAGGTATCAGCCAGGGAGACGTGCTGCTGTCCATCAATGGCGCACCTGCCGGAAATATCGATGAGGTGCGGGCCGCAGTCGCCAAAGCGGACAAGACCGTGGCCGTGCTGATCTGGCGCGATGGCAACAAAATCTTTGTGCCGGTGCGCCTGGGTTGAGTTGATCCCTTGCCGTATGAAAGACCGCATCCTTAGGGGGGCGGTTTTTTCTTCCCTGCTTTTATTGATTTAAAACAAAAAATATCTGAATAAATGAATATTTGATGGATTTCCACATGATGTTGTCATGTTTCCAGAGGTAACGAGTTTCTAGAGATGTAATGCCATAGACTGCCGGGCCAAAGCATTCATTCGTCTTTTTGACGCCGTGTGGTGGCGATTCGGCGTGACCGCAAATACATCGTGACGGCCCTCGGAGCAGGCGCTGCGAGGGGAGGATTTTTTGGATCAGCAACACAGTCTGCAGGTGCAAGGCCTGGGCGCTTCATATGGTCCACGCGTGGTTTTGGCCGAAGTGGATTTCACACTTCCGCAATCAGGCGTAACCGCATTGCTGGGTCCTGCGGGTACAGGAAAATCCACGCTGCTGCGCACGCTGGCCGGACTGAACGCGGTCAATCCGCGTTTTCGCAGCTGGGGGCAGGTGGTCTATGCCGCTCAGCCATTGCACATGCCTTTGAGCGCCGACGGCGTGCAGGCCTTGCCGCGCCTGGTACAGCAGCATGCCCGGCTTATGCGCGCCAGTACCCTGGATGCTCTGATCGAGAAAGCACGTCGGACCGAGCACCGTGCGCCACTGGAGTGGCGTCGGTGGGTGACTGAACAGCTGCAGCACTATGGCTTTGCCGAGCTGGCCCAGGCTCTGGACAAGTCCACCATGCTGTTGAGCGCGGTGCAGCAACGCGCCGTAGCCATTCTGCGCGAGGCCTGGGCCCGGCCTGCGGTGTTGATGGTGGATGAGCCCACGGCCGACCTGGAAGGCTATGAGGCATTTTTGTTGCTGGACTTGATCAAGCAGATCGGCCAGCAGTGCAGTGTGCTGCTCGTCACGCACCATCAGCAGCATGCCCAGGCTGCTGCCCAGCAGATGATGTTGCTCGCAGGTGGTCATATTCAGGAAGCTGCAGCAATGGCGGTGTTCACTCTGCGGCCGCTCAGTGCCGCCGGTCAGCAATTCCTGCGTACCGGCAGCTGCGCTGTCCCCATGCCGGGTACCCCTTTGAATGAGCTGGCCGACGATGTATTGCCGCCACCTCCCTTGCCTGTCGCAGCCTTGGCGGCCATTGCCGAATTTTCCGACCTGCCGGCATCTTCGGCAGCAGTGAGTGAGGCCGTTGCTCCCTTCAAATTGGAACCCGTGCTGCCTGTGCCAACGTCGGTCTCTGCGCCTGCACTGCCGCAAGCGGCAGCGGTCGCGGCATCTGGTCTGTCCTCTGCAACCCGCTACCAGCCTCGCATCGTGAATGCGGCTGTGCTGATGGAAATGCAGCCACTGCTGGCTGCTGAAAATGCCATGCCAGCCAGCCGCGGCCCGAACGGATTTTCCTGGCTGGTGCCAGGAAGGCTGGCAGGTACGCCCTGGCCGGGCGTGGTGCACGACATGGACGCCGATCTCAAGGCCTTGAGCCGCTGCGGCGTCACCATGCTGATCACTCTGACGGAAAAGGACTTCCCGCAGGATGCCTTGGCCCGCAATGGGCTCAAGAACTTTCACCTGCCGGTCTATGACCACGAGCCACCGACAGTGGCACAGATGCAGATGCTGCTGGCACGCATGTCGGTCGCCCTGCGCCGTGGAGAGGTGCTTGCCGTGCACTGTCTTGCAGGATTGGGCCGTACCGGAACCGTGCTTGCCGCCTGGCTGGTGCGCGAGGGCCTGACTGCCGAAGAGGCGCTGCGCCGTGTGCGATTGATTGACGCTCAGTATGTGCAATCCGAGGCACAGGAAGCGCTTCTTTATGAATTCGAAAACGCATTGCTGCAAAAGATGGCGTGATGTTTTCAAGACCACCAAAGCATGGGCGCTGCGGACTGCAAACGGCCATGACGCAAAAGATTAGCAATAGGAAAGTGAGAGCGTAATGAGTTTGGATACTGTGTTGACGCAGGCCGTGGCTTCGGTCCCCGAGTGCTTGGCCGCTGGTTATGTGGATGCTGCTTCGGGCATGTTGCTGTCGATCCGTACCGTGGATTCCCATCCGCGTGAGGTGATTGATCTGGTGGCGGCTGCTACGGCCGACCTGTTCAACGGCCCCAATGTCTCCATGATCGAGACCATGTTCAAGCGTTCGCGCGGCCTCAGCGATGATGGTCACCACTATTTTCAGGAAATCATCGTCAACAGTGACAACCTGATTCACGTCTTTCTGCGTAGCAAGGCAGTGCCCGACTATGTGGCAGTCTTTGTCTGCCGCCGTACCGCCAACCTGGGCATGGCATTGACCAAGGCACGTATGGCGATGCCGGGCATCGAAGCTGCGGTGTAACCGGAGGCCCTTCATGTGAGGTGGCGGCTTGCCCGCTTGGGGTGGAGCTGCCTCGCTTGCCGCCTTGCGGGCATGCAGTCTGCGTGCGATGCATCCTTTGTTTCTGGTGCTGGGCATTCCCGCTGTAGCGGCGCTATCCTTGCTCCATGCGTTTACTGCTCGTTGAAGATGACACCATGATCGGCCAGGCCGTGCTGGCGCTGCTGCGCCGTGAAGGCTATGTGGTGGACTGGGTTCAGGATGGCGCCCAGGCCGATACAGCCTTGCATGGCCACCAGTACGATCTGGTGCTGCTCGACTTGGGCTTGCCCAAGCTTGATGGCTTGCAGGTGCTGCGCCAGTTGCGTGCGCGCAAGGATGCCACGCCGGTGCTGGTGGCGACCGCCAGGGATGCCGTGCATGACCGCATTGCGGGGCTGGACGCCGGGGCCGATGACTATGTCATCAAACCCTATGACATGGATGAGCTGCTGGCCCGCATTCGCGCGCTAACGCGGCGTGCGGCAGGGCATCTGGATGCGGTGTACGAACATGGCGGCGTCATGCTGAACCCCAATACTCGCGAGGCCAGCGTGAATGGCCAGCCGGTCACTCTGTCTGGTCGTGAATGGGCAGTGCTGCAGGCGTTGCTGGCAAGGCCGGGGGCCACGCTGTCACGTCAGCAAATCGAAGACAAACTCTATGGCTGGGGCGATGAGGTCAGTAGCAATGCGGTGGAGGTCTATATCCACGGGTTGCGTAAAAAGCTCGGCGCTGCCGCAGTGCTCAATGTGCGCGGTCTTGGCTATATGGTGCCCAGGCCATGAGCGAAAACCAAGCATTGCAGCGGTTGAAGCTGCCCGGCTCGCTGGGCGGGCGTCTGTTGCTTTTCATTGGCATGGCGATTTTGCTGGTGGCCGTGCTGCAAGGGGTGTTTGCCTATCGCAATGCACTGGCGCAGACCGATACCCTGTTCGACTACCAGATGCAGCAGACGGCGTTTGCACTGCGGGCGGGTCTGCCGGTCGATGCCAAAGGCAGACCGCAGGGAACGCCTCCCGAAGATGAAAACAACGAGTTCATCGTCCAGGTCTGGACCAATGAGGGACTGAGAATTTTCGAGTCGGCTCTGGGGGATGCCTTGCCCCAGATGGCAGTGCTGGGCTTTGCCGATGTGCCTGCGCGTGGCACGACCTATCGTGTGTTTTCACTGCAGACACGCTCTCAGGTGATTCAGATTGCACAGGACATGCGCGTGCGTCAGATCCTCGCGCGTGAAGCCGCCTGGCGCAGCTTGTTGCCTGTGGTGCTGCTGTTGCCGCTGCTGGCGCTGGCCGTGTGGTGGGTGATTCGCCTTTCACTGACTCCCGTGCAGCGGGTGCGCAGGGAGTTGGCCTTGCGTCAGCCTCAGGATCTGGCACCCGTGGCGGAGCATGATCTGCCGGATGAGATGCGCCCGCTGGTAGAGGAGCTCAACAGCCTGCTGCAGCGCGTACGGCAGGCTTTTGAGGCACAGCAGAATTTCGTGGCAGATGCTGCGCATGAGCTGCGCTCGCCGCTGGCCGCGTTGCAGCTGCAATTGCAGCTGCTGCGCAAAGCAACGGATAGCTCCGAGCGCGAGTCGGCGCAGGCCCGTCTGGCGCAAGGAATCGAGCGCGCCAGGCGCCTGGTGGAGCAGTTGCTTGCATTGGCCAGGCAGGAAGCCAGGCCGCAGACTGAAGATGCACCGCTGGCTGACTTGCGCGTGCTGGTCGAGCAGGCTCTGGCTGATGCCGCGCCGGCTGCCCAGGCCAAGGGGTTGGACATGGGTCTTAGTGAAGACCCGCAGCAGCAGTCCGCATTCAGCGTGGCCGCAGACGCCGAGGCACTGGCGGTGCTGCTGCGCAATCTGCTGGACAACGCCATCAAATACGTGCCCGCCGGGGGGCGGGTTGATGTGGGCTGGTTGCAGGACGAGCACGGACATGCACTGGTGGTGGAAGATTCGGGTCCAGGCATTGCACCGGCCGAGCGCCAACGCGTCCTGCAGCGCTTTGTTCGCGGTCAGGGGGCTGGTGGCATGGCCGGCGGCAGTGGCCTGGGGTTGGCCATTGCGCAAAGCATTGCGCAAAGCAGCGGCGCCCAGCTGTGGCTTGACGAGTCGCCGCAACTGGGCGGTCTGCGTGTCAGGGTCCTGTGGCCTCAGTCCTAGTCTGACAATCGATTGCTTGAAAATACAGGCGTTGGGATCTGGCTTTCATTGCATGATTGAACGATAGTCTCAGCCGAATGAAAGTGATGATGCCTAGGCTTTAGGCTTTGCTTGAGCTGCCGCACTCGTCGTGCGGCCGTACCCCCAAATTGCACCATGCCATCAATTATTCAACGCCTTTCCCAGACCGTCTCCGCATCTCAGAATCTGCCCAGCTTCACGCGACCTCTTCTGGAAATCATGGTGGAAGTGACTGATCTGGAGTCGGCCTATCTCACCACCGTGGATGAGGCACGCGGTATTCAGAATGTCCTGTACTCCCTCAATACGGGAGGAATGAAGATCCCCGAAGGGCTGGAGGTGCCCTGGCACGACACCTTGTGCAAGCGGTCGCTCGACGAAGGGCGTACCTTTACTGACAATGTTGGCGAGTGCTGGGGCGACTCGGATGCAGCGCGTCAGCTGGGTATCCAGACTTATGTGAGCACGCCCGTGCGTTTTTCCAATGGTGCGCTGTTCGGCACTCTGTGTGCAGCCAGCGACCATTCCGTCGCGCTGGCCGCGGAGGCCGAGGATCTGCTGCGCCTGTTTGCCAAGATCATTGCAGGCTTTGCCGAGCGCGAGCAACTGGTGAGATCGCTGCAGCATGCCAACGAGGAGCTGGCTTCGTTGGCCATGCTCGATTCCCTGACTGGATTGCCCAATCGCCGCTGCGTGACCGAGGAACTCAACCGACTCATTGCTCATTGCCGTCGCACCCGTGAATGGGTGCTGGTGGGCTTTGTGGATCTTGACCGCTTCAAGCAGATCAATGACCAGTTCGGTCATGAGGCTGGGGATGCATTGCTGCGTGCCATGGCCGAACAACTGCGATCAGGGTTGCGCAGCAGTGACATGCTGGCTCGTTTCGGTGGCGATGAATTCGTCATGGTTGGCGCGGGGCCTTTGCTGGATGAAGACGCTGAGGCCGTGATCAGGGAGATGCAGCTGCGATTGAGCAAAGCCTCTGTCGCCAGCTTGCAATTGGCCGACGGGCGTGAGATCGAGTACGCAGGAGCCAGCGTGGGAATGGTCTGCTTGATGCCCGATGACACCGATGTGGATGATGCTTTGCAGAAAGCCGATGCCGCAATGTACAAGGTGAAAGCTGCAAGGCAGAGATTGCCTGAGGTGATCTGACCTGAAAAGACTCCGCAGGGAGTCTTTTTCATGGCGGCGAGACAGTCGATCGACTCTTGCAAAAGAGGGCTGAGTGCAGGCTTGAAGTCTCGGTAATAATTGTTGGCGGAGGTATCGTTTGTGAAAAATTCGCTCGCAGAAGGTCTGGACTTCGAGGATATGTTCAACCTGGCACCGGTATCGCTCTGGATGGAGGATTACAGCGGCCTGAAACAGATTTTCGATCAATGGCGGGCGCAGGGGGTGAGCGATCTGCTCAGCTTTCTCAAAGAGGATCCGGAACGGCTCAGGCTTTGCAGTCAGTCCTACAAGGTGCTGCGGGTCAATCAGTACACGCTGGACCTGTTCAAGGCCGAAGATGAGGAAACCCTGAAGAGCCGGCTCAGCGAGGTCTTTCGCGGCGACATGCTCGACAGCATCATGAACGAACTGGTCGCTCTCTGGGAGGGGGTGCTCAGTTTCGAGACCCGTTCGGTCAACTATGCCCTGGATGGACGGCGGCTCGATGTGCAGGTGAGGGCGCGTGTGCTGCCGGGCTACGAGCAAAGCTGGAGCCGGGTGCTGGTCTCTCTGGAGGATGTGACGGCGGAGGTGCAGAGCACGGTGAAGCTGCAGCGCAGCGAGCAATACGCCAGAGACCTGTTCGAGTACTCTCCGGTGTCGCTGTGGGTCGAGGACTTCAGCGTGGTCAAGCGCCTGATGGACGATGTGAGAGCGCGCGGAATCACCGATTTCCGGACTTTTCTGAAAGTGCATCCGGAATTCGTGACCCGCTGCATGCAGGAAATCCAGGTGCTCGATGTCAATCGCCAGACGTTGCAAATGTTCGGTGCCGAGAGCAAGCAGCAACTGCTGCAGAATCTGTCCAAGGTTTTCAGGGGCGAAATGTACGATTCGTTTGCCGAGCAGCTGATAGACCTTTGGGAGGGTAAGCTGGTGCAGCAGCGGGAAGTGGTGAACTACGGGCTGGCTGGCGATGTGCTCCATATTCATATGGAGTTCGCCATCATGAGCAGCCATGCGGAAAAGTGGGGTTTGGTTCTGCTGTCGCTCGTGGATATCACCGCTCGCAAGAAGGCTGAGGCTTATCTTGAATATCTGGGAAAGCATGATGTGTTGACCCAGTTGCGCAACCGCGCTTTCTATACCGAAGAGCTCAACAGGCTGTCGCGCAAAGGACCCTGGCCCTTGTCCATGCTGGCCATAGATATGAATGGACTCAAGGTCGTCAACGACGAGCATGGGCATACTGCAGGCGATGCCATGCTCAGGCGTATGGGCGAAGTTCTCTCCAAGGCAGTGGATGCGCCGGCCTGCGCCGCCCGCATCGGTGGCGATGAGTTTGTCGTGCTATTGCCGGGAACCGATGAACGCGGTGCCGTGGCATTGCAGGAGCGCATCTTGTCCTTGCTGGAGTTGAACAATCAGTTCTATCCGGGTCACAGCATCCAGGTCTCCATGGGTCATGCCTGTGGCCTGGAAGGCACGCCGATAGAAAGCATTGTTCAAGGGGCGGACAAGGCCATGTATGCTGAAAAAGCACGCCTTTACCGGGACAAGGAGCGCGACAGGCGTGTGAGCTCAGTCTGAGCTCGGATATGCGTCAATCAAGTTCCACTTCGCGTTGCGGTCTGACCCGCTGGCGGGAGCCTGCAGTGGGTTGGGACATCCCAATCTGTCGAGAGAGACAAAGGTGATCTGCCAAGTGTTGGAAGCGCCACCAGACACAAGAGTTCTTCATGGCTGCTTGAGTCTTGCCTTGAAATATCATGGGAGAAGTCTATGAAAGTCATCGGCCTTGCCATGTTCGCCGCAATCGCCGTCAGTGCCTGCAGTTCTGCGCCATCTCAAGATGCAGACCGTGAAGTTGCATTCACCTGTGCAAACGGAGAATCCATTTCGGTGCGTTTCTCGCCTGCCAACAGCAAAGCAGTCTTGATACGCGGCGGTCAAGGCATAGAGCTTCCACAGCAGCCAAGCGGCTCCGGATTTGTTTACAGCAACGGGCCCAATACCATCCGAGGAAAAGGACTGGATCTGACGGTAGAGGTCGGCCGCATGGTACCGATTCAATGCAAGGCCCTCTGACTATCGCCGGAATTCCACCGCATCCATGCGCATGTGCTCGGTTGCCGGCGCAGACCTTTGGGGCGCACTTGGCGGTCGCCGTCATCTGACAATGGAGCTTTCTTGAGTGCTTGGCCTTTGCCGCAGGGTTATGGTGCCAGCTGTTTTTGCAACTCCTCGACGAAGCATTGCGTGCGTTCCGAAGGTGCCGAATGACTGGGCAGTGCCAGCACTACCTCTACTGAGCACTCGGGCAGGAACGGTTTGATGCAGAGGCTTGACGCAAATGTTGCCGCCACGTAGGGGTTCACCACGCCCAAGCCCGTACCTTGCGCGGCAAGGCAGCAGATGGTCGAGGAGTAGGTGGTTTCGACCGTTGAGCTGGGGCGGACATCGTGCTCGAGCATGGTTCGCTGCAGTTGCAGGTAGATGTTGTCATCCGAATTCAAGGTTAGCAGCAGCTGGTTTTCCAGGTCCCTGACATGCAGACTGCTGTGCAGTGCCAACGGATGGCCTGGATGCATGACGCAGACGGCCTGGGTCTGATGCAGAACGCTTGCGTTGAGTTCAGGGGAGCCAATGGCCATGGTGCTGACGACCAGGTCAAACTGGCCGTGCAGCAGTCCTTCCCGAAGATGTGTAGTGCCTAGCGTCTGCAGGCTGATGTGTGTACCCGGGTAGTGCAGCAGAAAATTGTGCAGGGCCGCGGGAACGATGGATAGTCCCAGTGCCGGGGTGCAACCTATGCGCAAAGTGCCTGCACCGAACTGCCGCAGCCCCTGAAGGTCGCGCTCAATGCGGTCCAGACCTACGAAATGTTGCTGCACTGTCGAAAAGAGCTCCCGTGCCTCTGCAGTCGGGCGCAGCCGCCCTTTATGCATATCAAACAGCTTCAGGTCCGCGCCGGTCTGCATCTGAGCCAGCAGACGGCTGATGGACGGCTGCGTGGTGTGCAGCAGCTGCGCAGCGGCGGTCGTGGTGCCGGTTTGCATCACGGCACGAAATGCTTCAATTTCTTTAAAACTCAAAGGGCGTGGCATGGCGCAATCGGTTTGATGCTGAGGGGGAAGGGTATACCAACCACGTATAGGTGAGTTTGAAAAATGAATTTTTCCGAGTAGGTTAGGCTTTCTACACTGACTTCCATACGAATAAGTGCATGCGTTTTCAGGAATTGAGGGCGCATCAATCAATCCAAGGAGTCATTAGATGGTTTGCATTAGTGCTCGTCGCTCTCTGTGTCTGGGAGTGCTGGCTGCCGCAACGTTGGCGAGCGTCGGCTCGGCCTGGGCTGAAGGCAGCTCCGCATATCCCAATCCTGCTCGTCAGATTCGCATCATCGTGCCGTTCACTGCGGGTGGCAGCTCGGACGTGCAGGCCCGTATGCTTGCCGACAGACTCGGCCGTATGTGGAATCAAGCCGTGGTGGTCGAGAACAAGCCAGGTGCAGGCGGCCATCTGGGTGGGAAATATGTGTCCGATCAGCCGGCGGACGGCTACACGCTGATGGTGGGATCCATCGGATTGCATGCTGCTTACGGGGTTTACAAGAAACTGCCTTACGACCCTGCCAAGGAGTTGCGCGTTGTCACCGTGCTGGCGGAGATGCCTCATGTCGTGGTTGCAACCCCCAATCTGCCGGTCAAGAATCTGCAGGAGCTGACCGCTCTGGCCAAGAAGGATCCAGGCAGCATCAATTTTGGCTCTGCTGGCGTGGGCTCGTCGGTTCACATGATGGGAGAGCTGTACAAGCTCCAGTCAGGCGCTCCCATTGTTCATGTCCCCTATCGTGGCAGCTCGGCAGCGCTCAACGATTTGCTTGGCGGCCAGATCCAGCTGATGTTCGAGAACCCTCCGACAGTGCTGGCTCATGTCAAGGGCGGCAAGCTCAAGGCGTTGGCGGTGACCGGCAACGAGCGCCTGGCGGCGCTGCCGGATGTGCCGACGACCGGTGAGGCAGGAATGAAGGACTATGTGGCCACATCATGGACCACGGTCGCCGTGTCCTCCAAGGTGCCTGAGGCCCTGGTGCACAAGCTCAGTGAAGACATCCGCAAGGTGGCCAATACACCCGAGTTCCGCAAGGGGCTGCAGGATCAAGGGATGAGTGCCGTGGCCAATACCCTGGCAGAAGCGCAAAGCTTTGTGGCCAAGGAAAAGCAGCGTTGGGACCAGGTGATCGCTGCCGGAAAGATTACGGCGAATTAACCAGAGCCGGGCTTCTTCATGCCCTGCATCGCTTTCGAGTCGCAGCCAGTCGCTGCGACGCTACTGCTTGATATCCAATGACGACCTCTTCTCATTCTTCTTTTGCTCCCTGCCGACGCGTGGGTGACGGCAGCCTTCATCACTTCTTCGGCTACTACAACAAGTCCAACTGGGACAAAGGCAATCGCCTGCTGGCAACCCAGCAAACGCCCTGGATGGACATTTACCTGACGCCAGAGGTCAAGGCCACGATTGGCTATTTCGACACTCAGGACGGTGACCGCTTTCACGCAGTGGGCGAGACCGGTGCCTGGAACTTCCAGATGGGCAGCCAGCTGCAGTGGCTAGACGGCGCACCGGGCCGCAAGCTGATCTATAACGATCGCACGGGCGATATGTCAGCCCGTTACCCGGGCTTTGGCGCCGTGGTGGTGGATGTGGATACGCAAGAGCGCCGAGTTCTGCCCATGCCCGTGTATGTGGTTGCACCCAGCAGTGCCTGGGCGCTGTCGGTCAACTACCGGCGCCTGTACATCACGCACGAGACCATTGGTTACAGCGAGCCGGGCCAGCCTTTTGAATTGCCTCTGGCGCCCGCAGATGACGGCATCTGGTGCATGGAGCTGGCGACAGGTGATTCCCGGTTGCTGGTCAGCTATGAGCAACTCAAGGCATTCCATCATGTGTCGTCAATGGACAAGGCCATCCACTGGGTCAGCCATATCGAGATCAACCCGGCTTCTTCGCGCATCCTGTTTTTGCATCGCTGGACAGAACGTGTGAAGGATGAGACCTGCTTTCTGCATCGCCTGATCACCATGAACCCGGACGGTTCGGACATGCGCTTGCTGGAGTGCTCCGATCATCCGCTGCCGCAGCTGGCTGACGACTTCGACCCCAGTGCCGCAGGCACGTTTGACTATGAAAAGTCGCAATACCAGATCTCTCATCCCTTGTGGCAGGACAACGAGCACATCATTGTCTGGGGGCCACATGCCGGCGAGATTCACTACCACCTCTATCACGATGTTGAAGGAGGCGAGGTGAAAGTGATTGGTCGCGATGTACTGGTGGAAAACGGCCATATGACGTTCTCGCCGGTCAGTACCCGCTGGATGCTGAGTGACACCTATCCCGACGACAGGACACACGAGCGCTTTCTGTTCCTTTTCGACATGCAGACCGGCGAGCGTCGCAATCTGGGCAGTTTCTATGCCACTCCGGAGCTGAGCAAGGAAAACCGCTGTGACCTGCATCCACGTTGGAGTCGTGATGGCAAGCAGGTATGCATTGACTCGGTGCATGAGAGCCAGCGCCAGATGTATGTGCTGGATGTCTCGTCGATCGTGGAGGCGCCTGAAGGTTGAAAGCGGCGCCATCGGTGATGATGGTTCTGGTGATCCGAGCAGCGGTGTGCTTCAAGAGGGAAAATTCCGGCGCTCGATGCCTTCGTCTGCGCGAGTGAGCTGCCGCGAAGGAGCTCTGGGCGTTGAGGGCTGAGATGCATGTCCTTGTGGTGCACAGCAAGTACGGCTCTGCTCCATGTGCTGGCGCTGCTCTCGGTAGCTGCAGACTTTGTCTTCGGCGTGCATGAGAGCTCAGGCGACTGGGCTAGAATTCCTGTATCGGGAAAGCAGCCTCCCGTCCCGCAAGGGTAGACGGTGTCCCGTCCAAGAGCTGGATATTCTCTATGGAGTTTTTATGGACACCGCTTTACCCAGGCCTACCGACCCGGTTGCGCCAGCCTCTCTTTCGCTTTCAGAAGCGCTGCGCTTCTGGTTGAAGCTTGGATTCATCAGCTTTGGCGGTCCCGCAGGTCAGATTGCACTCATGCATGAGGAGCTTGTAGACCGCCGTCGATGGATTTCCGAGAAGCGATTTCTCCACGCCCTTAACTACTGCATGTTGCTGCCGGGGCCCGAGGCTCAACAGCTTGCAACGTATCTGGGATGGCTGCTGCACCGGACATGGGGTGGCATTTTGGCAGGGGTTCTTTTTGTCCTGCCATCGCTGTTCATCATCATGGCTCTGGCCTGGCTGTATATGGCCCACGGGGACATGCCGGTCATTGCGGGCATTTTCTATGGCATCAAGCCCGCTGTGACGGCGCTTGTGGCACAGGCAGCCTACCGAGTGGGCTCCAGGTCGCTCAAGAGCAGCTGGCATTGGGGCATTGCGGCTGCTGCGTTTGTCGCCATTTTCGCGCTCAATGTTCCGTTTCCGCTCATCGTCATTGCGGCTGCAGCCATCGGTTTCATCGGTGGCAAATTGCGACCCGAGGCCTTTGGTGGCTCCAGCCATGAAAAAAGCAATGCGCGTCAGCCATTCGGGGCCGCATTGATCGATGACGACACTCCAACTCCGCCGCATGCACAATTTTCCTGGCGAGGATTCTGGAGGGTGTCGCTGGTCTGCCTGACGCTGTGGGGCATCGCAATGGGCGTGCTCGCCACGGCGTTTGGTCTGGAATCACCGCTGGTACAAATGGGATGGTTCTTCACCAAGGCTGCGCTGATGACTTTTGGTGGCGCATATGCGGTGCTTCCCTATGTTTACCAGGGCGCGGTGGAGAACTTCCATTGGTTGACTGCAACACAAATGATCGATGGCCTCGCTTTGGGGGAGACCACTCCGGGCCCTCTCATCATGGTGGTGTCCTTTGTGGCTTTTGTGGGCGGCTGGACAAAAGCGATCTTCGGTGTGGATTCGCTGCTGCTCGCTGGAGTCGTCGCTGCAGTGATCGTGACCTTCTTCACTTTTCTGCCGTCGTTCTTTTTCATTTTCCTGGGTGGTCCCTTTATCGAGTCCACCCACGGCAATCTGAAATTCACTGCGCCATTGGTCGGAATCACCGCTGCGGTCGTGGGTGTCATCCTGAATCTGGCGGTCTTCTTTGCCTACCATGTAGTTTGGCCCCACGGCTTCGCAGGACACATAGAGTGGCCGTCGATTGCCATTGGTCTGGCAGCAGGCATCGCGTTGCTCCGCTTCAAGATCAATGTCATCTACGTCATTGTGGCGGCAGGGCTGACAGGATTGCTTGCCCAGTTGTGGTGATTGCTCAAGCCCCTGGTCTGGGGGCGAGTCGTAGGGCATTTTGCGACTGCCATAGGCTGGGAGCTCTGGTTAAACTTGTCTTACCCCACCATCAACCAGGTTCCTGCCTCTATGCCACGAATCGCGCTGATGTTAATGCCGCATAGGTCCAGATGATGCCTGCTGTCAAATCCATCATCCCGCTTGAACTTGCACCAACCCTGTTCAAGAGCGCCAACGCCTTCGAGGCCTGGCTGAAGAAGAATCACGCTACTTCTGAAGGCCTCTGGCTCAAGATCGCCAAGCGAGGCTCCAACGAGCCCAGTGTCACCTACCCCGAAGCGGTGGAGATTGCGCTGTGTTGGGGCTGGATCGATGGACAGAAGAAAAGTCTTGACGATCAACACTATCTTCAGCGCTTCACGCGGAGGCGCGCGCGAAGTGTCTGGTCGAGAATCAATGTCAACAAGGTACAGGCACTCATTGAAGCGGGCCGCATGCAGGCCCCGGGTCAGGCTCAGGTAGAGGCGGCCAAGGCTGACGGGCGCTGGGCGCTGGCCTACGACAGTGCGCGTACGTCCACGGTGCCCGAGGATTTGCAGGCGGCACTGGAGGCCGAGCCGGCGGCCAAGACCTTCTTTGCAAGCATCAATGCCTCCAATCGCTACGCGATACTGTGGCGTATCCAGACTGCCGCGAGGGCCGAGACGCGCGCCAGACGCATCGCTCAGATGGTGGAGATGCTTGCCCGCGGCGAAACCATCCATCTCTTCAAGCCGAGTGCCAAGGCTTGATTGCGAAGTACGCATGGGCATTTTGCATTGAGCGGCCCGCGTACCTGTTGCTGTCTGGTTGCCTGCGGCGAAAAGCATGACTCATATGCCAGCGCCAGAGAAGGGTTGGTCGATATTCACGCCGACGAGGGCAAGGGTTGGGTGACGAGGGGGACGAAGCCAGAGGGCAAAACTGGGGGCATCTGAAATGCACCCCAATTTCTAAAAATGTACCCTCAAATGTGCCCCCAGAAGTCCTCTTATTGCGGCACATTCCTGTGGACTTCGGCGCACTTCAAATTGAGGTCTACAGAGGGGAAAAAGAAAAAAGCCGGAAGGTTATGCACCTTCGCGGCCTTGAATTTGGTCCCCCCGACAGGAATCGAACCTGTATCTGTCGCTTAGGAGGCGACCGTTCTATCCATTGAACTACAGGGAGAGGGATTTTTCCTTAGTAAAATCAATAACTTAAGAGTTATTTCTCAAGATTTTATAAGGATTTTTGGGTTCGCTGTGATACGAAGTGATCCATTGTATCAATGGATGGGTGAGTGATAGCTAAAGAGACACAAGTGCCCGCACGCGGGAGTGCCGGACTGATTCAGGGGCGGCTCGATACGAATGTCGCAATTCGACGCAGCGAGGAACGTCCTCTTATCTTTGCCATCAGGTTGAGCACTTCTGGCGAAGCTCGAGTCGAATTTCTTCAGTGAGGCCGGACACTTCAGATGAGCGAAGCTGATATTCGGCAGTTATCTGCTCTTGGCTCTTGTTCGCGAGGAAGAAAAGTTTAGCTGCGGCCTCTAGCAGCAGGCTGACCAGTCTTGAGCTTCGATCAAGATTGTTGGCTTGCACCCAGCGATCAAGTGCTCCACTCGACATACCGTAGAGCTCTTCGCGCCAAGGCGAGCTGTTCACTGCGAGCAGAATATCTCGCTGCGCAGCGATGCGATTGTTGAACTCAGTCATCTTCTTACCTCTGCGAGCAGTCGTGACATCCAAGCGTGGACGACAGGAGCAGCTCTAAGTGCAAGCATAACCTCTTCGTCCGACAGCGCATTGCCAATCCCACGTGTTGACAATACTCTTGCGCGCGTAAGCACATCAAAGACTTCGTCATCCACCCTCAGTGGAGAGTCGATCAACAGGGGGGACTTCCTAGAGAAAATGGGACTCCCACGCCAAAGTGAGTAGCAGGTAGCAAAGTTCCTGGCTCCAAGGAACATGCACGAAAGATTGAAAGTCGCGTTCACGCGGGTCTGCGATAGCTGGTCGAGCGATTCTGAAAAAAGGCGAGCGAACTTGTCGCAATCGTCCGTACCGGCCTGATAGGCAGCAGGCGCACCGAGTGATTTGATGAAATCGATACCGTCAGATGAATACAGAAGTCTAGATTCCAGGTGCAGGTGCCAAGCAAACGGATTCCCCTCAAGCCACAAACAGCGCAGTCGCTCATGCTGGTACACCGAGAACTTGCCAGTGTCCAGATCTGAGTTGGGCCCAGTTATGCAGGCCAGTAGGTCAACGTCCGATGCCCTGTCGACCTCACCACGACAGATCGATCCAAATGCATAGAAATGCTTAATCATCGGCGGCCAAAGCGCTTGACCAAGAGCGCGGTAAGCAGCGACAAAGCGATAAGTCTAGTGGCGACTATCAACGATGCAGCAGCAGTTGTATGAAAAGGGCGGGAGATAGTTCCTAGGAAGATTGCCGGAGCTTCCTTTAGACTTTCCCAGTAGTCTTGAATAGTTGCCGAGCCGTTGGCCGCATTTGCATCGTAGATCGCAATGACGATCATCGCAATGATGATCGCACGAAGCAGCTTAGGAATGCTCTCACCATTGCCCCAGATGAAATGAAGCACCCAAAACTCAACCCAGGCTAGGAATTGGCGGATGCGTTGAAGGCCTCGATATTTATTGCGGTAGAACTCATCCTCTGATAGCCAAGACTCAAACAAATGGCGTGATGTCGCATCGAGTTCTTGAGTGATTGCCTCATTGACTGCTTTGGCATCTCCGACTTGCTGGAAGTTCATCCGCAATGAACGAGCGAAGCGCATTTTCAGGTTCTCCTCTCGGGGTGTCCAAGAGGTCAGGATGTCAGAGTCGACATGACTTCGCTCGAAAGTTGCATAGTCAAATCTGGAACCTGGGAAGCTTGACTGATGGAGGTTGCAGCCGATAAATCGACAACCAGTGAAGTTGCACGAATCAAAGACGCAGTTACGGAAATAACTGCCATCAAGCACACTGTGCTCAAACGACACATTTTTGAATGTAACCCTGCTTGCGTTTAGACGGATAAAGATCTTGAACTTGAATGAGGCAGCATCATCCGTGACATTTTTGGGGACGTAGTGGTCGCTGATGACTTCTCGGTTGCCAGGCGCAATTTTGGGCAGATTCTCAGGCACATGATCGTCGGTCATTCTGGGCTCGCGATTTGGATGTGTCTCACATCCGCAAAACCAATTTCTATGGCATGCGGCTAAGGACTGTGGGAGATGATGTATCTATTATCTCTTCATAGAATTTATGGTGCGCGTCCCCTTTCCTCAAGCACGCCTCACCCGCTGGCGCTACGCTCACCGTCGTAGCTAAGGAGCTATGCAAAGGCACTGACGGGTGCTGGCTAAGATGCGGAATGCTGTGTTCTGCTTGCTCGTGGAGGGAGTCGCTGCAATAAATTTGGCGCCAGCGTGGACTATTTGCGCTTTTTAAAGGCAAGAGTCTGAACTACCTACGCCAGCTATCCGACTAGCGTGGAGCCTGTTCTTGGCCGAGAGAACTACTGATCGCTCATCGGATCGGTATCGTGCACTTTTTGCCTCGATACTGGATGATGTCTAGTGCACTTTGGTTATCACTCTCAAGTGTCCACGCTACTTTGACTTCTAGGCCAACTGGTGGATTGGTGATACTCATTGATACAGAGAGGTGAATTTTCCTCTGTAGTACTCCCCCTGAACTACGGGGAGGGACGCTGGATTCTACCCGTGTTGCCAGCCTGTGGATTCCAACCGACTTATTTATGTCAGCTCTGTACTGTTGACTTCGACAGAGACGTGGGTGAGTTCTTCGTGTACCGACAGCAACTGGCGGATGTAGTCGGGTGTGACCGTGGCAGCGCCATCGACTGCGATGATGCAGGCATAGTGGTTCTTGCCCACGCGCCAGACATGCAGGTCTGTGATGGTGACGGGTTGCGGACCTTGCGCGATGGCATCACGTACCTCTTGCACGACGGGGGCATCCATTTCGGCATCGAGCAACACGCGGCTGCTATCGCGCAGCAAGCCCAAGGCCCACATTGCCACCATCACGGAGCCGGCCAGGCCCATGACCGAATCCAGCCAGGCAAAGCCCAGGAGCATGCCGCCCAGCAACGCTGCGATGGCCATGACTGATGTGGCTGCGTCTGCAATTACGTGCAGATAGGCGGAGCGCAGGTTCAGGTCGCCATGCGCATGGTCGTGTCCATGGTGATGATCGTGGTGGGACTCATGGCCATGGTGATGGTGGTGTCCGTCCTTGAGCAGCCAGGCACAGACTAGGTTGACCAGCAGACCAAGAGTTGCCACGCCTATGGCTTGCTGATAGTGAATGGCGGCAGGCGAGAGCAGGCGTTGTATGGATTCAAAAGCCATCAGGCCTGCAACCAGCAGCAGGCAGATGGCGCTGGTGTAGCCCGCCAGGATTTCTATCTTCCAGGTACCGAAGCTGAAACGTCTGTCATTGGCCAGCTTGCGCGCAGCGGCATAGGCGCTGACGGACAGGCCCAACGCTAGCGCATGTGAACTCATATGCCAGCCGTCTGCTAGCAGGGCCATGGAATTGAAGTAATAGCCGGCGGTGATTTCCAGCACCATCATGGCCAGCGTCAGCAGCATGGCCAGCTTGGCATTTTTTTCGCCCAGCGGATTGCCTTGGTCAAAGTTGTGGGAGTGTTGCCGGGTAAGGGGGGAGGCGGTGTATGAGGTCATGATTAGCTTGTTTTAATATACTCTACCCCAGTATATTTTCCATGCCGGCAGGAGGACTACAATTCCTGCATATGTCGCATACCGTTTCGAATCAAAAACCGTTGCTCGCGCGCATTCGCCGCATCAAGGGGCAGACGCAGGCACTGGAGCGGGCTCTGGAAGAGGGGCAGGAATGTGCCGTGGTGCTGCAGCAACTGGCGGCTGTGCGCGGGGCAGTCAACGGCTTGATGCTGGAGTTGTTAGAAGGCCATGTGCGCGAGCATCTGGGCGCCGAGGCTGCGACGGCCGAGCAGCGTGAACAGGACCTGGAACTGGTCGTGAAGGTGCTGCGTTCCTACGTCAAATAGGGCCGGGCTGCAGGCGTGGGCGGCCTGCATGGATGAAGCGGTGGATCAGGACTGCACCAGCGCCGCCAGATCATTGACGAATGGCTGCACGCCAGGATGGCCGTGCAGCCATTGCCTGCCCAGAAATTCTTCGATCGACTGCTGCTGCAGCCCGAGGCCGGGCCGGCGGGCCGATGCGGCCTGCAGCAGGTCATGAGCGCGGTTCATGACCTGCTCGCTGTCTGCGGCCGCGGGCTCGCCCAGCTCCAGCATCCATTCCTGCTGGATGCGGAGTATCAGCTTGCCCGCGGCTTGCTCAAGCGCAGTGCGGTTGCGTGGCATAGCAGAATTGATGGCTTCTATCGCATGACAGAAAGGGGATGAAGGCAGTTCTCATGCTTAGTCCTTGCGAACGGTATAGACGATATCCATGGCGCTGGTCATGCCGGTCTGGGCGCGCAAGGTGACGCTGCGCGACAGGTCGTAGAAGATATAGATGATGCCCATGGCTCCCGACAGGCTCTGCTCGTAGGTCAGGTAGAGCTTGTCCGAGATGCGCTTGCCCATGGTCAGCGCAGCGCCTGCTGCATCCGTACCGTCCCCGCCGCCCTTGAAGCCGACTTCATCGAGACCCAGGCTGCCCGCAATCTTGCCGCTGGAACTGTTGCCGCCAGCCAGCAAGGCCATGGCGGCCTGCTGAAGCAGGGCGCTGCTGGCCCCGCCGGAGGCAGGGTCGCGGCCCATGACTACCCAGGAGAGCTTTTCCGCGTCGGGCAGGGCAGGGTCCGAGTACAGCAGCACGCGTGGCGCACTGGCCGTGCCCAGCACCTGCACACCGGCCTTGACGGCAATATTCGGGCGCAGCGCCAGTATGTCCAGCGAGGGGTTGTTGTAGGGACCATTGAAGCGGATCAGCCCGGTTTCAACATTCAGCGACTGTCCCCAGGCGCGGTAGCGGCCTTGCTCGGTACGGATTTCTCCGGTCACGCTAGGCGGGCCGCCGATGTAGCTGGCGCCTCGCACTTCAAGCTGACCCAGCAGTCGCGTGGTGATGCCAAAGCCTTGCAGCGCAAAGTCACGTCCCATGTCGAGCTTGACGAGAATGTCTGGCACCTTGCGCGGCGTGGCGCGGGCCTGCTCCTTGCGGGCCTGTTGCTCGGCGCGCTGGCGCTCTTCCTCTTCGGCCTTGCGCGATGCCGCCGAGCGCACCACCACATCCTTGTCCAGCGATGGCGCGGATTCCTCAGGCAAGATGATGGAGGCTCTGTCGACGCTGAGGTCTCCGCGCAGCGTGAACTGGCCTTGCTCCAGCCGGGCCTGCAGATCGCCGGAGACGCTGACCTGACGGTCGGCACGCACCAGGACTTGCAGCTTGCTGGCCTTGGCCTGCAGATTCATGCTCAGGCCCGATTCGACCCCCGTACCCGGTGGTGTGAACTGGGCATAGCCCGAGCCGGTAAGCTGGCCACCGTCTTCAGGAGCTCGGGTCAGATTGCCGCTATAGCCCAAAATGCGCGCCTGGCTGCCTTTGCCGCCCTTGAGGCGCAGTTCGGTGATGTCCAGTCTGGTGCCTTGCAGCTTGGCGCGCAGAATGCCGTCGCGCAGGTCCACGCCATCGAGCAAGGACACGATGTTGAGCCCATCGGCCTTGATATCGCCCTGCCACTTTGGGTCCTGCAAGGTGCCGCTGATGCTGGCATCCGCCGCCAAGCTGCCCTGAATGCGCCAGCCCGGTGGCGCAAACAAGGACCACAGCCCCATATCTGGCATATTGGCATGCAGCTGACCGGACAGAGGCGCTGTGGCGGGTAGCGTCCAGCCGTCTTGCTGGTAGCTGAGCTGGGTGCGCAGGTCGGCGTTGAGCTTGCCTGCGCGCTCGCTGTCCCAAAGCAGTTTGGCGTTGACCTGGCTGCCCTGGGCCTGCACGTTGAGGCGCATGTCCTTGATGCGCGAGCGCATGCCTGTGCCGCCGATCTGGCGCGTGCGCGTGCCGCCGGCGCGTGTGGCGGTTGGGCCGGTAGTCTGGATGACGGTGGTGCTGGAGCCATCGTCCACTGCCAGTCGCAGATCGCCTGCGGCGCGCTCGACCGTGAGATCGGCCTTGAGATCCTTGCCCAGAGTGTCCAGGTTCCAGCGCGCGTTGAAGCTCAAGTCGCCGGAAATCCCCGCGGCTTCCAGTGGCGGATCGTCATCGCCCAGGCTGAAGGCATCGACCCAGGCCAGCGGAATTCCAAGGGCCTGCCCTGCGCTGCGCACACCCCATTGGCCGCTGCCGGCACGGGTGACGGAACTCGCCTCCCATGTCAGCTGGGCGGGAGGCAGTGGCTCGCTGCTGGTACGCCTGAGGCTCAGTTTGGGAGGCGTGATCTGCAGCTTGCCGGCGCTGAACTGATAGGCGGTGCTCAGCACCGTGCTGCCGCTGGTGCGCTGTTGGATCTGGACGGGGGCACCGGGCTGAAGCTGCACGACCCAGGGGCCGGGCTTGTTCTTGTCGGGTGTGAACTGGGCCTGCAGCTTTTCCAGACTGGCCTGCCAGTCCAGCGGTGCCATGGCCTTGCCGCCTGTGAGGCCGGCCTGCAAAGTAGTGTCGATCTGCATGCTCTTGCCAGCCTGCTGGGCCTGCGCGGTCAGACCGACCCTGGCATTTTCGGGGCTGCCGTCAACGCTCAATGCCAGCGCAGGCAGGATGGCGCTCTGCTCGGCTGCAGTGCCGGCGGGCAGATAGCGAATTTTCTCGGCGCGCAGCTTGGCCTGAATCTGCAAGCCACTGGCGGGAATGGCCGCGCCATGAGCGGCACTCAGGCGCTTGAGCAGGTTTTCCCAACCGCCCTTCAGGGCCAGTTGCAAATCTGCGCTGCCATCAAGCTGCGCACCGCTCAGTGGGTCCTTGACGCCCGGCAGCTTGCGCAGCCATTGCGTGAGCGTGCTCATGGAGCCGAGCTGCAGCTGGCTTTGGACAGCGCCGCTGGCGGGGCCCATCTGCCCTTCGATGCTCAGTTGCGCACCGGGAGCAGTGGCCTTGAGCCTAGCCTTGGCCTGCTGGGTTTCGGTATTGAACTCCACGGACCTGGCATCGACGCTGGCCTGCAGGGCTTGCAGCTGCAGCTTTTCCAACTGCAGCAGCGGAGCCTGCCACTGGCCGCTGGCAGCCAGGGTCTGAATGCGCAGCGCCGGGCTGTCGCGCTTGCCGCTTGCCGCTTGCAGATTGGCGTCAAACACTATCTTGCTGGCTGCTGGATCGCTGCTGTCGACATCGGCCTGTACGGCCTTGGCACTGATCCGGCCCTGCAAGGGCGAGGCTTCCAGCGTGCTGTAGAGATCGGCCGGGTTGAGCTGTTCCACCGTGGCCAGGCCTTCGAACAACCGGGTATTCGGAGTGAACTGACCGCCGAGTGCGATATGGCCCTTGCCGATCTGGATACGGGAGTCATCCACCTGCCATTGCTGGCCATCGAAATCGATTCGGGCTGTCAGCTCGGCCACGGGCAGGCGCTGCTTGTCCCAGGGGCCGGGCAGTGCGTTGCTGAAACGGGTGTTCAGGTTCCAGGGCTGAGCCTCCAGGTTCGTAGCTGGAGCTACCGTTTCGTCGGGGCCAGCCTGCAATTGGCCGGTCAACAGGGTGCGTGGCCCTTGAGGCCAGAAGGCCGAGACATCGAGATTGTGGAGTCTGGCCTTGGCTGCCAGCAGCGGCTGGCTGCGCCAGGGCATGATGCTGGCCTCCACATCGGCCTGCATGGTGCCCACCTCTGCCGTTGCTGCTTCGGACGGCCTCCCGCTCTTCTCCCGCTTCGGCTCGGTTGCCTGCGGGTCTTGAGTTACCGGGCCAGGGGTCGATGCTTCAGCGCTGGCATTGGCCTTGATTGCCAGCCTGGCTGCTTCGGTGGCCAACGTGCCTTCGGCCGTCACCTTGGCCTGCACGGCTATGGTGTTGAGGGCGTCAGCGCTTTTGTCCAGCGGATTGGGCACTTGCACATCGCCTGTTGCTTCTGCTTGCAAGGCCATGGGGGCCGCGCCCTGCAGCTTCAACTGGGCCTGGTAGGCACCCTGGGCAAAGCGCAGGCTGCTGACCTTGAGTTCATGGTCTGTGCCCGTGTATTCATAGCGACCGTGGAGGTCCTGAACCACGGCCTCAGGCGGGCCTTGCCAGATGATCTGATCGATCCTGAAGGGCAGCTCTATCTTCACCGGCAGGGTCAGCGACTGCAGTGGTTCGCTGGCGGGTTGGTCGGGGTCGGGGGTGCTGGCAATGCGCAACTCGGCGATATGGACTTCGCCCAGCTTGAGCGTACGGGACAACAGCAAAGGCCTGAACTGCCAGCCGATCTGCGCTTCATTGACCTCGACCTTCATGGTCGGGCTTTGCCATTGCAGCCAGCCGATACGGCCGCCGTTCTTGACGCTGCCCGTGACCTCCTTGGCCACCAGGCTCTGGTCTGCGGGCAGCCAGCCCGCCACGCGCTGCAGCGTCTGGTTGAGCGAGTCGTCCCTGCCAATCCACCACAGCAGGCTGCCAAGTGCCAGCGCCAGTGCGAGCAGGGCCGCTGCAATAGTCCAGCCCAGTGCGCGCAGCCAGCGGCGGCGTCTGGGGGCTGAGGAGGAGGCTTTGGCGGTAGGGGTTGTGTCTTGTTCTGCCATGCTTAAAACGTGAAGCCCAGGCGCAGGTGCAGGCGCAGTTGCTGCTCCTGAGCGCCCCAGGCGAGATCTGCTTGAATCGGACCGACTGGGCTTTTCCAGCGTATGCCGGTGCCAAAACCGACGCGGGTGTAGAGCCGGTTGATATCGTCGCCGACCGTACCTGCATCGATGAAGACGGCGTGTTCGAAGTCCTGGGTGTTGCCCTTGATGGTGATGGGCCGCTGCCATTCCACGCTGCCCATGGCCAGATAGCGGCCGGCAATCACGCGGCCGTTGTCGGTGCGTGCGCCAATCGACTGATAGCCATAGCCGCGCACCGTGTTGTCACCGCCGGTCAGAAACATGATGGTGGTGGGCAGATCCACATCTTTCTTGGCCATGACGGCGCCGACTCCGGCCTTGATCTGCAGACGGCTGTGGCGCCTGGTTTCCTCATCGCGCTCGCCCAGCGGGATCAGGCTGAGCCAGCGGCCCGTGAGGCGCCCGAACGGCGAACGCTGCGGTGTCAGCGTGGTGCCGGCCCCGGCTTCCAGGGCCAGACCGAAGCCCGAGGTAGGCAGTAGGTTGTTGTCGAAATAGCGGGCCGTCCAGCCATAGTTGGCCAGCAGCGAGGAGGCGCCGGGCGGAGCACCTGCTCCCTGGGTCTTGGCGTAGTCGTACTGCAGGTACAAATTGCGCTCTATGCGGTCTTCTGCCTTGGAGCGGCCAAAGCGCATCTGCGCACTGTTGGTGTAGAAGTCGCCAGCAGGTGCACGCTCTAGCTTGCCGCTGGCAAACCAGCGCCAGAGGTCTTCACCAGGAAGGCCGACCAACTGAGTGGAAATCAGCGGGTTCTTCCTGTCCAGCTGCAGCTTGCTGACGGCGCGCCAGTTCAGACCAGGAACCTTGTTGTAAGTGTGATCGATGGACAGACGGGGTCCGGTGTCCGTGCTCAGACCCACACCGAACACCCATTTCTGCAGCTTGGCCTCGCGCACCTTGGCAATCACGGGCGAGGTGATGGCTGCACCCTGATTCTTGCGCTGCTCGTCGCGCTCAGCTTCGGTAGCGGCCTGTTGTGGCGAATCGGCCAGCGAAAGAAATACCGAGTCGTAATAGCCGCTGCTGACCAGGCGCTGCTGCGCATCTAGCATGCTTTGCAAGTCATATTCCCTTCCTTCCGGAAGGCGCGCAATACGGGCCGTGCGCACCGGGTCGTAGCGCTCGGCACCATCGATCTGCAGCGGACCGAATGTATAGGCCGGGCCGGGGTCGTAACTCACGCTGACCTGGGCCTTGTTGGTGTCGGCGTCCACATCGGCGAGACTGGTATCTATGCGGGCCAGCGGATAACGGCGCTTTTGCAGCTCCTTGAGACCACCGCTCTTGGCGCTGCTCCAGGCCGATTGCGAGAATTGCTCGCCAGACTGCAGCGGCCAGGTTTCCTCGATCTGCAGGCGCTGCGAGGTTCCCAGCTCGTCGCTGGCATTGACGCCGGTAAAGCGCACCTCGGATTTTTCAATGATGGTGGGCGGGCCCGGATCGACCTTGACCACCACTTTGCGCGGTGCTTCTTCCTCGGGGGTATCGGTCAGCTCCACGGTCACCGTGGGGCTGAAATAGCCCAAGGTGCCTATCAGCTCGCGTACGTTGGCATCGGTCGCGCCCAGCAGGCGCGTCAGCTCGCGGCGCTGCAGATCGGGCTGGTGGCGAAAACGCTTGAGTTCAAGATGCTGCTCCAGCAGCGCACGGACTTGTTTTGGGGCATCGACTTCCAGCGTGAAGGCGGGGGGACCACTGGTGTCGATGCCCATGGCTTCGGCTTCTTTGTCTTTGGGGGAAAGCAGGCTGCAGCCGCTGAGGAGCAAGGCGGCTCCCAAAAGCAAAGCCGGCCTCAAGGCCGGCTTTTTCAAGGGCAAGGTCTGGGGCATGCCCCTATTTTGACAGCATGCGCATGGCGTCTTCCAAGCCTTTGAGCGACAAAGGGTACATGCGGTCCCCCATCAACTGCTGGATGATGCTGATGCTCTGGCGGTACTGCCATACGCCCTGAGGTTCGGGGTTGATCCAGGCAAAGTTCGGGAAGGCGTTCGTCAGGCGCTGCAGCCACTCGGCACCGGGTTCCTCGTTCATGTACTCGACCGAGCCGCCGGGCTGCAGGATCTCGTAGGGGCTCATGGTCGCATCGCCGACAAAGATCAGCTTGTAGTCCTTGTTGTACTTGCGAATGATGTCCCAGGTCGGGAATTTCTCGGCAAAGCGGCGGCGGTTGTTCTTCCACATGAAGTCGTAGACACAGTTGTGGAAGTAATAGAACTCCAGATGCTTGAGCTCGCTCTTCACGGCGGAGAACAGCTCCTCCACGCGCTGGATATGCTCGTCCATGGTGCCGCCCACGTCCATGAGCAGCAGCACTTTCACATTGTTATGCCGCTCGGGAATCATCTTGATGTCGAGATAACCCGCATTGGCCGCCGTGGAGCGGATGGTGTCCGGCAGATCCAGTTCCAGTTCGCTGCCCTGGCGCGCAAACTTGCGCAGGCGGCGCAGCGCGACCTTGATATTGCGCGTGCCCAGCTCCTGGGTATCGTCATAGTCGCGGTAGGCTCGCTGCTCCCAGACCTTGACGGCGCTCTTGTTGCGGCCCGGCCCGCCAATGCGTATGCCCGCCGGGTTGTAGCCGCCGTGGCCGAAGGGACTTGTGCCGCCCGTCCCTATCCATTTGTTACCGCCCTCGTGGCGCTCCTTTTGCTCCTCCAGGCGCTTCTTGAGCGTCTCCATCAGCTCGTCCCAGCCCATGGCTTCGATCTTGGCCTTGTCCTCGGGGCTGAGCTCGCGCTCCAGAAGCTTTTGCAACCAGTCCTGCGGAATTTCCTTGGTCAAGTCGGCCAGCATCTCAACCCCCTTGAAATAGGCGGAAAAAGCGCGGTCGTACTTGTCGTAGTGCTTCTCGTCCTTGACCAGAATGGTTCGGCCCAGGTGATAGAAATCGTCCAGGCTCCAGCGATCCTCGCTCTTGGGGCCGATGATGCCCGCGTCCAGTGCCTCCAGCAGGGCCAGAAACTCCTTGACCGACACAGGCAGTTTGGCGGCACGCAGGGTGTAGAAGAAGTCGATCAGCATGAAAAATGTCTCCAGCGCTTATGCAGCGGGTGCATGCTGCTCCAGAAGATAGAGCAGTTGTGCACGGGCTTCAGGCCATTCGCCGCTGCGCATGCTGTACATCACGGTGTCGCGAATCGTGCCGTCGCGGCGCAGCGCATGGCCGCGAATCACGCCATCTTTCTTGGCACCCAGGCGCTCAATGGCGCGCTGGCTGGCGAAGTTGAAGTTGTCCGTGCGCCAGCCCACCACATGGCAGCCCAGCGTACCGAAGGCATGGGCCAGCAGCAGCAGCTTGGCCGAAGTGTTGACATGAGTGCGCTGCACGCTTTTGGCATACCAGGTGTAGCCAATCTCCACACGGCGAATGGCCGGCACGATGTCGTGATAACTGGTCGTGCCCAGCACCTTGCCGCTGGCATCGTCGAGCACGGCGAACGCAAAGCGGTGGCCCTGGTCGCGGCCCAGCAGCGCGGCCTCGATATAGCTGCGCACCTCGCCAGGCTCGGGCACGGAAGTCACTCGAATCTTCCACAGCTCTCCATCGGCAGCGGCCGCTGCCAGTCCAGGCTCATGGCTTAGATCCAGCGGCTCCAGTCGCACACCGCGGTCGCGCAAGGTCACAGGTTCTACAAAAGTCATGGCTTGCTCACTCAAAGTGGATTGCGCTTGCTGCGCCAGAGTCGGGCCAGCTTGAGCCCCAGGCCTCCGCCCAGCCCCACCATGGCAATGGCGGCAATGCTGCCCGCACCATAGCCCTGGGCAAACAGGTCAAGGCCCAGCACATGGGACAGGCCCCAGCCCAGCAGGGCGCCGCCCACAAAGCCGATGGCGTCGGAGCCGCCTTCCAGCAGCAGTTGTTGTGCGGTGCTCATGGGCTGCGTCTCCTCGGTTCTTAAGGACGGTTAGCGGTTGCGCTGATTCATGAAGACCAGCTTTTCAAACAGGCTCATATCCTGTTCGTTCTTGAGCAGCGCGCCAACCAGGGGCGGTACGCTGACCTTGCCATCCTCGGATTGCAGGGCCGATGCAGGAATTTCCTCGGCGACCAGCAGCTTGAGCCAGTCGATCAGCTCGCTGGTCGAAGGCTTTTTCTTGAGGCCGGGCAGATTGCGCACATCGTAGAAGACCTTCATGGCGGCATTCAGCAACTCACCCTGTAGCTTGGGAAAATGCACGTTCACGATCTGGCGCATGGTGTCGGCATCGGGGAACTTGATGTAGTGGAAGAAGCAGCGGCGCAAAAATGCGTCAGGCAGCTCTTTTTCGTTGTTCGAGGTGATGAACACCAGGGGGCGGTGTTTGGCGCGGATCATCTCGTGCGTCTCGTAGCAATAGAACTCCATGCGATCGATTTCGCGCAGCAAGTCGTTGGGGAACTCGATGTCGGCCTTGTCGATCTCGTCGATCAGCAGGGCCACGGGACGTTCCGCCGTGAAGGCCTGCCAGAGCACGCCCTTGACGATGTAGTTGTGAATGTCCTTGACGCGCTCGTCTCCCAGCTGCGAATCGCGCAGGCGGCTCACGGCGTCGTACTCATAGAGGCCTTGCTGGGCCTTGGTGGTGGACTTGATATGCCACTGCAACAGCGGCATGTCCAGCGCCTGGGCCACTTCCTCGGCCAGCATGGTCTTGCCCGTGCCGGGCTCGCCCTTGATGAGCAGAGGGCGCTGCAGGGTAGCGGCAGCGTTGACGGCCAGCATCAGATCTTGCGTGGCCACGTATTTGTCGGAACCTTGAAACTTCATGGGCGGTATCAGCGTAAGTATTGATAAGCGTGCGAAATTCTCACTGCCATAATCGTTTGCACTGCAGCAAGGCATTTGAGCACCCGTCTGAACTCTTGAAGGATTGTGCGCGCAAAATGATAAAAACTTGGACCACGGTATTGGCAGTAGTTGTCGCATCAGTGACCGGCGCGGCAAACGCCCAGGCTGTCAAGGGCGATGCAAAGGCTGGCGAAGGCAAGATCGCCATGTGCATAGGCTGTCATGGCATCACCGGTTATCAGGCCAGCTTCCCTGAGGTTTACAAGGTGCCGATGATCGGCGGGCAGAACGAGGCCTATATCGTCTCGGCCCTGAATGCCTATAAGAAAGGCGAACGAAAACACCCCACCATGCGTGGCATTGCCGACTCGCTGAGCGAACAGGACATGGCCGATGTGGCGGCCTTCTATGCAGGTCATGCCAAGGCCAAGGACGGCAAGGCCAAGGAGGCGAACCCTGCTGTCACGGCGCTGCTGCAAAAAGGCGCCTGCTTCTCCTGTCACGGTGAAGGCTTTTCAAAGCCGATTGACCCGTCCTATCCCAAGGTGGCGGGGCAGTATTCGGACTATGTTTTTCGCGCCTTGCAGTCATACAAAACCGATGGCAATCCGCTCATCGGGCGCAGCAATGGCGTGATGGCCGGCATTGCCAAGCAGTTCAAGAACGACGAGCTGCAGCAGCTCGCCAAGTACATAGGTAGCCTGGACAGCGAGATGCAGGTGGTGGCGCAGCCGCACTTCCGCCTGGGCCAGAAATAGACCTTGTTTCAGAAAAAGCAAAAGCCCGTGCAGACGGGCTTTTGCTTTTTCTCAACGGGATGCAACTCAGGGGGCCGGTCCCCAGGGCTTGGGGGGCAGAGCTGGAGCCATCCTGCCGCGAGTGTGTCATCTCCCACCGGAGGCTGCGCAGCGCATCAGGGGGTACTTTTAAAACTGCCGTCGGTGGTGGCCAGACGCTGCACTCCGGCGACATAGGCTTCGCCATCGGGCGGGCGTCCCGAGCGCTGGCTTTCCCAGAGCATCTGGCTCAGGCATTCCATGGCGGCGTGATGGGCGTCATGCAGATCACGCTTCTTGGCCAGCAACTCAACCGCCTGGCGGATGCCGCGTGGCGAGTCCACGCTGCACTGCTCGCTGATGGACAGATGCATGGACAGATGCAGAAACGGGTTGGTGCGCTCGGGCTCTGAGTCATAGTTGCGCGCCACGGCGGCATCCATGTCGGAGAGCTCATCGAAATACTCGGGGTGCTCGTCTATCCACAGGCTGGCCAGTGTCTCGATGGCCTCCATGGGCGCGCCGCTGATCATCTTGGCGCGCACACCGCAAAAAAATCGCCGTACGTCGGCTTGACTGGGGTTGAACATGATGGCGCGCAGCGTATCACGGCTGTCGGGCATCAGCCGGACTGTGGTCTTGCTCGCTGGCCTGGGGCGTATCCTCTGCCTCGGCGTTGCCAGCCAGGAGATCGGCACGTTCCTTGGCCATTTGCTCCACCAGTTGCTGGCGGCCCTGCTTGGCCACCGCAATCAGCTGGTTCTTGTCCTTGTAATGCGGGTACATGCGCTCGGCCAGTGCCAGATTGTGCTCCCTGAAGCGTGCCGTGATGCGTTTGGCCTCGGCCGGACTCTGACCTAACAGCTCCAGCACCGACTGGGCCGAGATCAGGCTGGACTCGAACACTTCACGCTGGGCATGCTCCACACCCAGGTCGCGCAGTTGGAACCAGTGATTGAGATCCCGGGTGCGGGCCACGATCTCCAGGTTGGGGAAATGCTTGCGTACCTGGCTGGCTATCTTGAGGGACTGCTCGGGAGTGTCGACGGCAATCACCAGCACATGAGCCTTGGCTGCGCCTGCAATGCGCAGCAGATCCATGCGAGTGGCATCGCCGTAAAACACCCGGTGGCCATAGATCTGCGCGGCCTCCAGCATTTCCACGCTATGGTCCAGGATGGTCGGGCGTATGCCCTGGGCCAGCAACACGCGAGCCACGATCTGGCCGTAGCGGCCGAAGCCGGCAATGATGATGGGCGAGTCCTGAGGCTCGGAGATCTCTTTGGCCTTGTCGGAGCCGCATTCCTCATCCTTGATGGTGGAAAAGCGGCGCAGCAGCAGTTTATCCAGCAGCACCAGCAGCAGCGGGCCCAGCAGCATGGACAGAGCCACCGCTGCGACCAGCATGGACGAGACGCTGTGGCGAAACACCTTGTACTGCGCGGCTGTCTGGAACACCACAAAGGCGAATTCCCCGCCTTGCGCCAGCATCAGCGTGAACACCGGGCGTTCGCGCCAGGGAATCTGCATGAATTTGGCCAAGCCGAAGATCATCACTGCCTTCAGTGCAATAAAGCCCGTCACCATGGCGGCCATGGCCCAGGGAGACTGGAGGATGACGCCAAAGTCAATGCTCATGCCCACGGCCATGAAGAACAGGCCCAGCAGCAGCCCTTTGAACGGCTCGATATTGGTTTCCAGCTCGCTGCGGTATTCGCTGTCGGCCAGCAGCACGCCGGCAAGGAAGGCGCCCAGCGCCATGGACAGGCCCACCTGTGTCATCAGCATGGCGATGCCTACGACCAACAACAAGGAAGTGGCGGTGAAGATCTCGGGGGTCTTGCTGCGCGCAATCCAGCGCAGCAGCGGTTGCAGCAGCAATCGGCCTCCGATGATGACGGCGCCAATCGTGCCCACGGTCTTGAGAATGGCCAGCCAGACATGGCTGTCACCGTGGCTGGCATGGGCAGCCTTGTAAGCGCCGAGAATCGGAATCAGCGCCAGGATGGGGATGGCCGCCACGTCCTGGAACAACAGGATGGAGAAAGCGGCCTGTCCGCTGGGAGTACGCATCAGATTGCGCTCGGCCATGATCTGCAGGCAGACAGCGGTGGACGACAGTGCCAGACCCATGCCCGCAATCAGGCTGACGCGCCAGGACAGGCCAAAGGCCCATGCGGCCAGAAACAGAATGCCGGTGCAGACCGCCATTTGCGCCATGCCCCAGCCGAAGATCGGTCGCCGCAGCTCCCAGAGGCGCTTGGGCTGCAGCTCAAGTCCGATCACGAACAGCATCAGCACCACGCCAAATTCGGCAAAGTGCAGGATGTCGTCCACATTGCGCACCAGACCAAAACCCCAGGGGCCCATGGCAATGCCGGCGCCCAGGTAGCCGATGATGGCTCCCAGGCCCAGGGCTCTGGCGATGGGGACGGCTAGAACTGCCGCCGTAAGATAGATGAAGCCGTAAGTCAGCCAGATGGGAGAGCCGTGTTCCATGGGAATGTTATGTGGTGTTAACCCTAGAGAGATTCCATTTTGGCACCCGCAGTCAGGCGTCAGATTTTTGACAGAAAGAAAAATGGGACGAATGGTTACCTGCTGCTTATAGCGCCTGGTCAACCATGCGTCTGCAAGTTGACCGCGCAACTTTTAAGATAGGCGCTTTGTGACTGGCGCTTTAGATCGGCGTTTGGAGTGAGTATGGATCTGCACACCTGGTTTGCTTTTTTTGTGGCCTCCTGGATCATTGCGGTCTCGCCGGGCTCGGGGGCCGTGCTGTCCATGAGTCATGGTCTGTCCTACGGCGTGCGCAAGACCAGCGCCACCATCATGGGTCTGCAGCTCGGGTTGCTGCTCATCTTGCTGATAGCCGGGGCCGGCGTGGGCTCGCTGCTCATGGCATCCGAATGGGCCTTCAATGCCGTCAAGATCGTGGGCGCCGGCTATCTCATCTATCTGGGCATCAGCCAGTGGCGCTCCGGTGGCTCGCCGCTGGCAACGCAAGAGGCCGTGCCCGAGGCCAGTCTCAAAAAGCGCGTACTGACGGGCTTTCTGACCAATGCCACCAATCCCAAGGGCATCATCTTCATGGTGGCCGTGCTGCCCCAGTTCATGACCACCAGCCGTCCTCTGGCCCCGCAGCTGGCGATTCTGGCCGTGACCATGCTGGCCGTGGATACCACGGTGATGCACAGCTATGCCGCAGGCGCCAGCGCCTTGCGCGGCCTGATGCGCAGCGCACGCGCCATGCGCAACCAGAACCGCGTGTTCGGCGGCCTGCTGATGGCGGTGGGCACGGGGCTGTTCTTTGTGCAGCGCTCCGGTGAAGCCTGATCCGCTTTAAAAAACATAGCTGCAAGCGTATGAATAGATTGAGCTTGCGGCATATTTGATCGAATAATCTAGGGTAAGCCCCTTGTCCCGCGTCAGACATGGCGCAGGGCAGGGGGCTTCTACATTGGGGGCATGAAAACCTTTCGCTCCTACTCCGAAGTGCTGGCCTCGATTGGGCAGGAAGTCGCCGTCAGCGACTGGATCACCATCACACAGGCCCAGATTCAAATGTTTGCCGATGCCACGGGCGATCAGCAATGGATTCATACCGATCCCGAGCGCGCAGCCCAGGGGCCGTTCGGCGCGCCGATTGCCCATGGCTTTCTCACGCTGTCCCTGCTGCCTCAGTTTTTCGAAGGCACTTTCAAGATCGAAGGCGCCAAGATGGGAGTGAACTACGGGCTCAACCGTGTGCGCTTCATGGCCCCGGTTCCCGTCAACAGCCGCTTGCGGGCCCGCATGACATTGCAGGCGGCGGAGCGCATCGAGCCGGCCGGCATCCAGATGACCTGGCTGGTGACGGTGGAGCGCGAGGGCAGCGACAAGCCTGTGTGCGTGGCTGAGTCGCTGGCGCGCAGCTTTGGTGCTGCGGCCTGATTCGCGGCGTAATTTTCAAGCCATGAAAAAAGCCCCTTGGCATCGGCCTTGGGGCTTTGTTATTGAGCAGCACCTTGCACAGCAGGGTGCTGCGCAGGGGTCGTCATTCGCCATAGTTGTCCAGCAAACCGGCCTTGCCAGCGGCAATGGTTTCCTGGCGCACCTGCTCACGGCTGAGGTTGCTGGATTGCTGTTGCTGGGACAGAGGCAGATAGGCATCGCCAACGGGCTGCAGCTGACCCCTGGCCATGGCGTCCTGCACCTGGGCCTTGACCTGGGCACGGGTCAGGGTGGACTGTGATGCAACTTCGGGAGGGTAGTGATCGCCGGTGAAGTCAAAGCCTGCGGCCTGTGCAGCGGCGGCGGACATGGCCAGGGTGGCAACGATGGCGAGGCGGTTGGCGTATTTCATGATTCGTCCTTTGGGTACATCGGGCCTGCAGTCCTGGCGGATATCGTCGGTCGGCTGCAAGTCCATGAGTCGTACTTTAGGACGATCTAATTGCGAGAAAAACCCCTTGTTGCGCAACTTATTGTTCCGAAAATGGAGACAATAAGCGGGAACTTAAAGAGCCGTCTTGGGCTCTGCAAGGGCAGCACCCGCGAAGCCCTGCTGACGCCAGGCTTCAAACACCGTCACGGCCACGGCATTGGATAGGTTCAGGCTGCGCTGAGATGCCAGCATGGGCAGGCGCAGTCGCTGCTCGTTGGGGAACTGGGCGCGCACCTCGGGTGGCAGTCCCTTGCTTTCAGAGCCAAAGACCAGCCAGTCGCCAGCTTTGAATTCCATGGCATGCGCCGGGCTGCTGCTATGCGTGGTCATGGCGAACATGCGCTCGCGCTGCGGCTGACAGGTTTCGAGGAAGGCGTCCCAACTGGCGTGGCGGGCTACATTGGCGTACTCGTGATAGTCCAGTCCGGCGCGGCGCATATGCCGGTCTTCCATGGAAAAGCCCAGCGGCTCGATCAGATGCAGGCTGCAACCCGTATTGGCGGCCAGACGGATGACATTGCCCGTGTTGGGAGGGATCTCGGGCGCCACAAGAACGATATGAAACATGGGGCGCTATTGTGCAGCCCGGCTTTGACCCACGCTGCCGCCTTCGCAGTTCCAGACTGGCGAATATGGGTCAAGGCGTGCGTGCCAGCACGACGGCGTTGACCGATGCCGCGCCGGCCGACAGCAGGCAGCCTGCCAGTGCATCCAGCGTGGCACCGGTGGTCATCACGTCGTCGAGCAGCAAAATCTCCCGCCCTTTCACCAGAGCCTGTCGAGCCGGGGTGAGGCTGAAAATGCCGCGCAGCTGGCGCAGTCTTTGTTCCCGGCTGGAGGCATGTTGGGGCAGCTCCAGGTGTTGGCGTTGCACAGCCTCGCTCAGCAAGGGCAAAGGCCTGTCGTATTGCTCAGAGAGGGAGCGTGCCAGCAGCAGGCTGTGGTCAAAGCCGCGCTCGCGCACGCGCTGTGCGGAGGCCGGCATGGGCAGCAAGGCATCGCAGGCCCGTAACTGCTCCCTGACTTCGGGGTGACCGGCCATCAGCCTGCCCAGACTGCGCACCAACCCCAGGTCGGCCTGAAACTTGTAGCGTGTGATGAGGTTTTGCCATGGGTAGGCATAGTCCAGCGCGGCGGTGCAGCGCTTGAGTCGGGGTGGTTGCTTGAGGCAGTTGCCGCAGAGGCTGACCAGAGCCGGCAGCGGCAGGGCACAGCTGTGGCAGCGGTGCTTGTGCTGGGCCCAGCGTGCATGGCAGTCGCGGCAGATACGCGGCCCCGGCCAGCGTCCACAGATTGCGCATTGGCTGGGCAAGGCATCCAGCCAACGCTGCTGCTGGCGGCGCAGGTGTGAAAGCCATGTCGCATGAAGGTCGGGCATGGAATCAATATACTCGCGCCGCATTGATCTTCACTCCGGCAGTTGGTGAGCGGCTCGCTCGACTCTCTGCCTGCTTCTGTCCGCCCATGTCCCACGTCCTGCCTCCAACAATTGATTCTGCAGCTGCAAACCATTGGCAAATGGCCGCTCCGGCCGAATCTCCCTGGTTGCACGAAGAGGTGGCCAGTCGCATGCAGCAGCGCCTGGACTGGATCGTGAAGCCGCCTGAGACCTGGTGTCACTGGGAGCCGGTTCGCGGCGGCATGCAGGCTCACCAACTGCTGCGCGAGCGCTATCCGCAGGCCGAATGCACGATCTATGAACCCGTAGCCCGCCGCGAGGCCGTGGCCCAGGACAAGCTCGGCAGCCGCTGGTGGCAGCTTTCGCGCTGGAAGGGGGCTGCCGTGCAGATGGGGGCGCCCGCAGATGCCAGCATGGACATGCTCTGGGCCAATATGCTGCTGCATACGGCAGCCGATCCGCAGACCCTGATCGAGCGCTGGCACAAGGCACTCAAGGTCGACGGCTATGTCATGTTCTCCTGCCTCGGGCCGGATACGGTGCAGCAGCTGCATCGGCTCTACGCCGAACTCGGCTGGGGGCCGGCAGGTCATACGTTTACCGATATGCATGACTGGGGCGACATGCTGGTGCATTCCGGCTTTGCCGAGCCGGTGATGGACATGGAGCGCATCACTCTGACCTTTGCCACGCCGCAGCGTCTGTTGCAGGAACTGCGCGAACTGGGCCGCAATCTGCACCCCGGGCGTTTTGCCGGTCTGCGTGGCCGTGGCTGGAAGGCCGGGCTGCTGCAGAAAATGGCGGAGCGCTGGGCCGACAAGCAGCCCGATGGACAGCTCTCGCTGACCTTCGAGATCGTTTATGGCCACGCCTACAAACCGCAGCCCAAGCTGCGTCTGGAAGCCAACAGCGCCGTGTCGCTGGAAGACATGAAGGCCATGCTCAAGCAGCCCCGCAACACGGGTTTGCGATAGCACATCTGTCGTTTTCCGGTCATTGATTCGACACAAAGCTGCCTACAATTTCCCCTAGTTATTTCATGGATAGCAGCAATCCTTCGGGCTTCTCTCCTGCCTGAAGGAAACCAGACAGTGCGGCCCAAGCCGCCAGGGGAGATATCGGGTGTTTCGCTTTGCCAAGGGGACTGGCCAGCGGGTTCGACAGCGGCCGGTTTTCGCATTTCATCATCACCACAAGCCAGCCTTTTGCTGCGCTGACGCATCCCTGTGCCCGGCGGTTGTCGCGGTGCAGGGACGTCCCATCTTCTTCCCTTCTGTCTCGGCTGCCAGGCCAGTTTCAGCCATCTCCGGCACTTGCCGTGAGATGCGCTTGCCAGTACGAGTTTCAAGTCCGGTCAGGCCTGCCTACGCAAGGTCGATTGGCATGGGTTTCCGGTACATGCATTAGTGAATGCGCGCAGACAGTGCTATCAAATTCTGGGGCATGCTGCGTTGAAGTTCGCGAGGTAGTGTGAGTGTCACAGCCTTCTGGCCGGCAGCGGCACGAAGCGGTGTGAGCGAGTGGACAACTGAGGCTTAGAGGTAAGTGAAAACGATGAAAAACATTTCCACCAAGCTGGTTCCCTGGAGTTTGGCCTTGGCGGCGTGGGGTAGTTCCATGGCCTATGCGGCGCAGGATCTGCCGGGAGGCCCTGCCGTCAACCAGCTCAATCTGCATCCGCCTGTGACACGCATTGCCGTGGAGCAGCACTGGCTGCACTGGATGATGCTCATCATCTGCACGGTGATCTTTATCGCGGTGTTCGGGGTGATGTTCTACTCCATCTGGAAGCACCGCAAATCCCAGGGTGCCAAGGCTGCGAACTTTCATGAATCGGTCAAGGTGGAGGTGGCCTGGACGGTTGCTCCCTTCATCATCGTGATTCTGATGGCGCTGCCCGCCACCAAGGTGCTGGTGGCACAGAAGGACACGACCAATGCCGACCTCACGATCAAGGCCACCGGCTATCAGTGGAAATGGGGTTATGACTATCTGAGCGGCGAGGGCGAAGGCCTGGGCTTTGTTTCCACGCTGGACAATGCCCAGCGTCAGATGTCCAACAGCGGCGATGTGAGCAATGCGCCCAACGACTATCTGCTCAGGGTCGACAACCCGCTGGTCGTACCCGTGGGCAAGAAGGTGCGCATCATCACCACGGCCAACGATGTGATCCACTCCTTCATGGTGCCGGCCTTTGGCATCAAGCAGGATGCGATTCCCGGCTTCGTGCGCGATACCTGGTTCAAGGCCGAGAAGACCGGCGACTACTACGGCCAGTGTGCCGAGTTGTGCGGCAAGGAGCATGCCTACATGCCCATTCATGTGAAGGTGCTGTCTGCCGAAGCCTACACCGCCTGGGTGGCCGGAGAGAAGAAGAAGCTGGCCGCCAAGGCCGATGACCCGAACAAGGTCTGGGTGCTGGCCGATCTGGTGGCACGTGGCGAAAAAGTCTATGCGGCCAACTGCGCAGCCTGCCACCAGGCCAATGGCAAGGGTGCCGGTCCCATCAAGCCGCTGGACGGCAGTCCCGTGGTGCTGGGTCCCACGGCCGACATGATGCACGCCGTGCTCGAAGGCCGCGCCAACGGTGCCATGCCGGCCTGGAAGCAGCTGAGCGACACCGAACTGGCCGCAGTGGTGACCTTTGCCAAGAATCATTGGAGCAACCAGACCGGCCAACTGGTGCAGCCCGCCCAGTTCATGGCAGCGCGTGGCGGCAAATTCCCTGAAGGCGGAGGCAGTGCTGCACCCGCCGCTCCTGCGGCAGACTCTGCCGCCCCTGCACAAGGTGCAGCCGCTGCTGCCAGCGACGCCGGCCCTTATCAAGTCTTTTTCGAGACCGGCAAGAGCGTGCTGGACGACAAGGCCCAGGCTGCGGTGAAGAAGGCGGCCGAGTACTGGAGTGCCCACAAGGACGGCAAGATTGCTCTGTCGGGCTTTGTGGACTCCACCGGCAACGCCGACAAGAACGCGGAGCTGGCCAAGGAGCGAGCCAAGGCCGTGGCCAAGCTGCTGGAGGACAGCGGTATTGCAGGTGACCGCATCGAGCTGCGCAAGCCCGAGACCATCACGGCTGCGGCAGGCGCGGACCAGCAGGCACGCCGTGTTGACATCACGGCCGCGAAGTAAGCCCCGGGTATAGAGACCGATTGGAGAAAAGAATATGAGCGCCGTAGTTCCTCCCGTCCACACCCATGAGGGCCATGGTCACGACCATGGGCACGACGACCATCACCACGCCATGCCCTCGGGCTGGCGCCGCTGGCTGTTTGCCACCAACCACAAGGACATCGGCACGATGTACCTGCTGTTCTCCTTCACCATGCTGATGGTGGGAGGCATTCTGGCCATGCTGATCCGTGCCGAGCTGTTCGAGCCCGGCCTGCAGATCGTCAACCCCGAGCTGTTCAACCAGCTCACCACCATGCACGGCCTGATCATGGTGTTCGGCGCCATCATGCCGGCCTTCGTGGGCTTCGCGAACTGGATGCTGCCGCTGCAGATCGGTGCTTCCGACATGGCGTTTGCGCGCATGAACAACTTCAGCTTCTGGCTGCTGATTCCCGCCGGCATCATGCTGGTGGGCTCGTTCTTCATGCCCGGCGGTGCGCCGGCGGCCGGCTGGACGCTGTATGCGCCGCTGACGCTGCAGATGGGTCCGTCCATGGACACCAGCATCTTTGCCATGCACATCATGGGTGCCAGCTCCATCATGGGCGCGATCAACATCATCGTCACCATCCTGAACATGCGCGCGCCCGGCATGACGCTGATGAAGATGCCGCTGTTTGCCTGGACCTGGCTGATCACCGCCTATCTGCTGATCGCCGTGATGCCGGTGCTGGCCGGCGCCATCACCATGACGCTGACCGACCGCCACTTCGGCACCAGCTTCTTCAATCCTGCGGGCGGCGGCGATCCGGTGATGTACCAGCACATCTTCTGGTTCTTCGGTCACCCCGAGGTCTACATCATGATCTTGCCGGCCTTCGGCATCGTCAGCCAGATCGTGCCCGCCTTCAGCCGCAAGAAGCTGTTTGGCTACACTTCCATGGTCTATGCCGTGGCGGCGATTGCCATCCTGTCCTTCATCGTCTGGGCGCACCATATGTTCACCACGGGCATGCCGGTCACGGGTCAGCTGTTCTTCATGTACGCGACCATGCTGATCTCCGTGCCCACGGCCGTGAAGGTGTTCAACTGGACGGCCACCATGTGGCGCGGCTCCATGAGCTTTGAAACCCCGATGCTGTTCGCCGTGGGCTTCATTTTCGTGTTCACCATGGGGGGCTTCACGGGACTGATACTGTCCATGGCGCCCATCGACATCCAGCTGCAGGACACCTATTACGTGGTGGCCCACTTCCACTATGTGCTGGTGGCCGGTTCGCTGTTCTCCATGTTTGCCGGCTATTACTACTGGTCGCCCAAGTGGACGGGCGTGATGTATTCCGAGACGCGTGGCCGCATCCATTTCTGGGGCTCGCTGATCTTCTTCAACATCACCTTCTTCCCCATGCACTTCCTGGGTCTGGCCGGCATGCCGCGTCGCTATGCCGACTACCCCATGCAGTTCGCCGACTTCAACATGATTGCCTCCATCGGCGGCTTTGGCTTCGGTCTGATGCAGGTGTACTTCTTCCTGTTCGTCGTCTGGCCCGCCATGCGCGGCCATGGCGAGAAGGCACCGCAAAAACCCTGGGAAGCGGCCGAGGGTCTGGAATGGGAAGTGCCTTCTCCGGCGCCGTTCCACACCTTCGAGACGCCTCCCAAGCTCGATGAAACCGCGACGAAGGTGATAGCCTGAGGAGGCGCGTATGACGACCCAGGAGCAACGCAAGAACAACCTGAGGCTGGGGCTGATCCTGGCCTCCACGGCTGTCGTGTTCTTTATCGGATTTGTGGTGAAGATGGCCTGGCTGCATTGACGCAGCCCGATGGCAACGAGTGGAGGAGCTTGAGGTGAGCATAGCCAAGGAAAACGCGAAGATGGTGGGCAAGCTGGCGATCGTTGCCCTGGGCATGTTTGCGTTTGGCTATGTGCTCATTCCCATCTACAAGCATATCTGCGAGCTGACGGGCATCAACATCCTGTCGCTGTCCGAAAAGCAGGTGCCCGGCGCCGGCGTGGCGGGCCGCGACGTGAAGCTTCCGCCCAACAGCCAGATCGATACCAGCCGCACCATCACCGTGGAGTTCGATGCCAATGCTCGCGGTCCCTGGGACTTCAAGCCGGCCATGCGTTCGGTGCAGGTTCACCCCGGAGAGCTGGCCACGGTGATGTATGAGTTCCAGAACGTGCAGAACCGGCGCATGGCCGCCCAGGCCATCCCCAGCTATGCACCGCGCCAGGCCACGGCCTTCTTCAACAAGCTGGAGTGCTTCTGCTTTTCGCAGTACACGCTGGAGCCCGGCGAGAAGCGTGAGTGGCCGGTGGCCTTCGTCATCGATCCGCGCATCTCCAAGGATGTGAAGACCATCACGCTGTCCTACACCTTCTTCGAGGTGGGCGGCAAGACCCCTGCAGCGCCCGATGCCAGCACGGCGGCAGTCGTCACGCCCGGAGGCAGTTCATGACTCAGGACGTCAAGAAGACCGGATTCTGGCGCAGCATTGTGGCTGTCGCGTGGGCCATGCTGGGCGTGCGCAAGGGCAAGGAGTACGAAAAGGATTTCGCCAGCATCACTCCGCTGCATGTGATTGCCGTGGGGCTGGTGGCGATTTTTGCCTTGGTATTAGCGTTGATATGGATCGTCAACCTGGTCGTTTAGCCTTGGCTGAAACAGGTGTGGCGAATGCAGTGCAAGTGATAGTGGAGCGTCGGTCAAAACAACGATCAACAGAGTCAGGAGCCGAGTGATGAGTGCAACCCCGCAGGGCGCAACCCCTTACTACTATGTGCCAGCCGAATCCAGCCATCCCGTGATGGCGGCCATCGGTCTGTTCTTTGTGATCCTGGGCGCAGGCACCTGGATCAATGGTCACGAATGGGGAATGTATTCCTTGTTCGTCGGTCT
Source organism: Comamonas sp. NyZ500 (assembly GCF_016772095.1). Taxonomy (NCBI): domain Bacteria; kingdom Pseudomonadati; phylum Pseudomonadota; class Betaproteobacteria; order Burkholderiales; family Comamonadaceae; genus Comamonas; species Comamonas sp. NyZ500. The sequence continues at coordinate 160,054 of NZ_JAEIJE010000009.1, forward strand.
GGTCTGGTGGCTGGCCGTGCTGTTCGTCTGGTTCCGCGATGCAGCGCGCGAAAGCGAGGCCGGGCTCAACAGCCGCAAGATCGACCTGTCCTACCGCTGGAGCATGAGCTGGTTCATCTTCTCTGAGGTGATGTTCTTCGGCGCCTTCTTCACTGCGCTGTGGTGGGCTCGCGCGCACTCGGTGCCGGCGCTGGGCAGCCTGGCCAACGAGCTGCTGTGGCCCAACTTTCAGTCCGTGTGGCCCAGCGTTGCCCCCGGTGCCACGGCGTCGCCCGCGAATATTGTCGAGCCCTTCAAGACCGTGGGCCCGTTCTGGCTGCCCACCATCAACACGGCGCTGCTGCTGAGCTCGGGCGTGACGCTGACCATCGCCCACCATGCGCTGCAGGTCAACAACCGGGCGCGCTGCATCAGCTTCATGTGGATGACGGTGATTCTGGGTTTCGTCTTCCTCTGCGTGCAGGGCTACGAATACCACCATCTCTACAACGACTACAACCTCAAGCTCAACTCGGGCGTTTTCGGCTCCACCTTCTACATGCTGACGGGCTTTCACGGCTTCCACGTGCTGGTGGGCATGCTGATGCTGTTCTTCATCACCATCCGCCTGATGAAGGGCGACTTTAGCGACAAGCACCACTTCGGCTTCGAAGGCGCGGCCTGGTACTGGCACTTTGTGGACGTGGTCTGGGTCTTTCTCTACATCCTCGTGTACTGGATGTAAGACATTCAAAAATAGAAGCGTCTTGCGCATGACCCACATAGAATTCAGCATCAAACAATGCTGAATTTGATGAATGGCAAGCGCAAGGCGCTTTTATTTTTGGAGCGTTATCCAGCGCGGCGCAAAGCGGTCTATTGCCCGGGCTGCCAGCCCGTGGGCTGTATCCATCCCATCTTGGCCGCCAGCAGAACGCAGAGAAACAGCGCAACCGACAAAGCCACGCGCAGGGCCAGGGCGCGAAACATCTTGCGGCTGCGCTCGGCGTCGTCGGCCTCCGAGCTTTCGCTGTCGTCGCCCCTGCGCATCATGAAGAACAGCGCACTGCCGAGACTCGCCAAAATGGCGAGAAAGGCGAGAATGATCACGAATTTCATGAACGGATTATCTGGTGCGCATTTCCCGATTTCCAGACCTCTGGCGGTTTCTACTGATTTCTGCGGCGGCCTTGATCTGCGTGGCCGCCACAGCATCGCTGGGCTTTTGGCAACTGGGCCGGGCAGCGCAGAAGCAGGCCATCTTTGATGCCATCACGCGCCAGCAGGCGCTGGAGCCCTGGCATAACGCACAACTGGCAGCAGAAGTGCCGCTGGCATCCGAATCCATCGGCCAAGCGCAACAGGCGACGCTGCTGCATCGACCCGTGCAACTGCAGGGCCAGTGGCTGGCCGAGCAGACCATCTTTCTCGACAACCGACAGATGCAGGGCAGAGCTGGCTTCTATGTGCTCACGCCTTTCAGACTGAGTGCGCCTCACGGGCACAGGGTCGTCGTCGTGCAGCGTGGCTGGGCACCACGCAACTTCATGGACCGCGCGCTCCTGCCCGAGGTGCAGACGCCTGCAGGCCTGGTCAGCATCGAGGGCAGGCTGGAGGCACCGCCGTCCAGGCTGATGGAGCTGGAAGCGGCCCATGGCGGGGCAGACCCTGATGAGCAAAAGTCGCGCATCCGACAGAATGCAGACATTGCCCTGTGGGCGCAGCAAAGCGGCTTGCCGCTGCTGGCGCTGAGCGTGGTGCAAAGCGGCAGCGCCAGCGAAGGCTTGCTGCGCGACTGGCCGCAGATCAATGCCGGTGTGCAAAAGCACTACGGCTATGCTTTTCAGTGGTTCGGACTCAGTGTCTTGGTGGTGTTGCTCTATGTCTGGTTTCAACTCGTCCGACGCTTTTACCCCGGCCGCCGCGCAGCGCAGCCCGAGGGATGAACCGCTGAGCTTTGCGGTCCACGGCCTGCCCGATCCCGCGCAGAGCCAGGCGCGCAGCGATCGCTGGAAGATGCTGGCCGTGCTGCTGGTCTGTGCGGCGCCGGTGCTGGCCTCCTACTTCACCTACTACGTGTTGCGTCCTTCGCAGCAGCGCAGCTATGGCGAGCTGATTGCCGAGCAGCCCGGTCTGCCCGAGGTACAGGCCAATACGCTGGACGGACGCAGCGTGAATCTGAGCAGCCTCAAGGGCCAGTGGTTGCTGCTCAGCACCAGTGCCGGGGACTGCGGGCAACGCTGTCAGGATCATCTCTATCTGCAGCGCCAGCTGCGTGAAACCCTGGGCCGTGAAAAAGACCGGCTGGACTGGGTCTGGCTCATCAGCGACCAGCAGCCTGTGCCTGAAAAAATCCTGCCTGCTGCCGAGCAAGCCACAACGCTGCGTGTGCCCGCTACAGTCATCGGCAACTGGCTCAAGCCCGAGGCGGGACATGCACTGGACGAGCATCTGTATGTGGTCGATCCGCAGGGTCACTGGATGATGCGCTTTCCTGCAAACATGGACAAAGCCACGGCCGGCAAGGCCAAGCGCGATCTGGAGCGGCTGCTGCGTGCCTCTGCCTCTTGGGATGAGGCCGGGCGAGCCACGGCCGAAACGGCGCAGAAATAGCTGTTGAAACCCGCGGTAGCCGGCTCTCGCAAGCGCTATCAGCGATCTGAATCATGGCCAGCGAGGAGGGCCGCATGCAGGCAGAAATCTCGGATTTGAAAGACGCGGTTCCGGCAGCAGGAGCGGCTGCTTCGCGCTGGGCACAGTATTACGCGCTGACCAAGCCCAAGGTGGTGCAGCTCATCGTCTTTTGCGCCTTCATCGGCATGGTGCTGGCCGTGCCTGGCGCTCCCGGCTGGCAGGACTGGGGTCGCATGCTGGTGGCATGTGCAGGCATCTGGCTGGTGGCCGCGGCGGCAGCGGCCTTCAACTGCCTGGTCGAGCGCAGCATCGATGCGCGCATGAAGCGCACGGCCTGGCGCCCCACGGCGCGCGGCGAGCTCTCGCATTCCCAAGCCTTGCTGTTTTCGGCCTTGCTGTGCGCCGCAGGGGCCGCCATCTTGCTGCTGGCCGTGAACGCGCTCACGCTATGGCTGACGCTGGCCACCTTCATCGGCTACGCCGTGATTTACACCCTGGTGCTCAAGCCATTGACGCCCCAGAACATCGTCATCGGCGGGGCATCGGGTGCCATGCCGCCTGTTCTGGGCTGGGCGGCGATGACGGGACAGGTAGGGCATGAAGCCCTGCTGCTTTTTCTCATCATCTTTCTGTGGACGCCGCCGCATTTCTGGGCGCTGGCGCTGTACCGAGTGGAGGACTACCGGCGCGCCGGTCTGCCCATGCTGCCGGTCACGCATGGCAATGCCTTCACGCGGCTGCAGGTGTTTCTCTATACCCTGGTGCTGTTCGCCGGCTGTCTGCTGCCTTTTGTGGTGGGAATGAGCGGCTATCTCTACCTTTTTGCCGCAGTGATTCTGGGGTTGGGCTTTTGCGGTTATGGTTGGGCACTGCTGCGCAACTACTCGGATGCGCTGGCACGCAAGACCTTCCGCTTTTCCCTGATCCATCTGAGCCTGCTGTTTGCCGCGCTGCTGGTGGATCATTACCTGGCCTGACCGATCATGGATAAACGAGGTGCGCTTCGCGTACTCGGCGCTGTAGGCGCCGCAACACTGGCCGGTGCGGCCACATTGACATTGACTGGCTGCAAGGACGATAGCAAGCCCAAATTTCAGGGCGTGGATGTGACGGGGGCAGACTATGCCAAGGACATTCCGCTCACCGATGTCCACGGAAAAAAGCGCAGTCTCAAGGACTTCTCGGGCAAGGTGGTGGCCGTGTTCTTCGGTTACACCCAGTGTCCTGATGTCTGCCCCACCACGCTGCAGGAACTGCTTGAAGTCAAGCAGGCGCTGGGCGCCGATGGCGACAAGCTGCAGGCCGTGTTTGTGTCTCTGGATCCCGAGCGTGATACGCCTGAGGTACTCAAGGCCTACCTGGCCAACTTCGACGAGAGCTTTGTGGGACTCAGCGGTACGGTAGACGAGATTGCTGCCGTGGCCAAGGATTTCAAGATTTTCTTCAAGAAGGTGCCAGGCAAGGTTGAAGGAACTTACACCCTCGATCATTCGGCCGGTACCTATCTTTTCGATCCCCAGGGCCGCTTGCGCGTGTACGAGCGCTACGGCGCGGGGCCGCAGTTGCTGACTCAGGACGTGAAGGCACTGCTGGGCTGAAGCTGTCGCGACCAGCAGCATTGGCCTCGGGTTTTGAAATTTATTGTTACATGTTGGTGTTTGATATAGCGCAAGGAGAGCATGCGATGTCGCGCGCATAGTGAGCGACTTCAAACACTTGGCAAGGCTCGATCCGGCTTCCTAGAGTTGGGCATGCAGGCCGTTGATGCAGCATGGGGAGTGGCTGCACGCAGGGACGCCAGAGTGGATATCTGGAGTCCGTGTATGGCCGAGTGCCCTTTTTCTTCAATGCTCAAACCGGTGTCTGAACCAGCGCTGGCGGACTGCCAGCGCCGGTTGCGACTGGCCATGTCGGCCTGGCAGGAGGGAGTGAGTCTTTCCGCCATGCTGAGCCGGCGTGAGCAGCAGGCGCTGGATGCCGCTCCGGACGGCATTTTGCTGGTGGATCGTGACGGGAACATCGTGACGGCCAATGCTGCCATGCAGGCCATTTCAGGCTACGGGCGCGGCGAGCTCGAAGGGCAGGCGCTGGACACGCTGCTGCCGCCCGAGTTTCAGGCCGGGCATGGCCATTACCTGCGCAGCTACTTCGCCCAGCCATCGCGCCGGCCCATGGGGCTGGGTGGCGTGCTGTGGCTGCAGCGCAAGCAGGGCAATGCCGTGCCGGTGGACATTGCTCTTGGCTATTTTGGCGATGACGACAAAGGTCTGGCCATAGCCTTTGTGCGTGATGTGACGGAGTTGCATCAGATGCAGCAACGCCTGAAGTTTCAGGCCACCAAGGACACCTTGACCGGCCTCAATAATCGCTGGCAATTCGGCCAGGAGCTGCAGGAGCAACTCAAGCTGGCGCAGGCTGACGGCGAAGCACTGGCCCTGCTGCAACTTGATCTCGACAACTTCAAGGCCATCAATGACGGCTACGGCCATGCCGCAGGCGATCAGCTGCTGCGGGAGGTCGCCAGGCGGCTGAAATCCCAGCTGCGCAGCGAGGGCGTGCTGGCACGCCTGGGTGGCGACGAATTCATGGTGCTGCTGGTGGGTGAGAATGCGGCCCGGGCCCGCTTCTGGAGCGAGCAGATACTGGCGGCGCTCTCCATCCCCTTCAAGCATGACGGGCTGGCGCTGGATTTTGGTGCCAGCGTGGGCATTGCCCTTTATCCCGACGATGCGCAGACCGGCGACGACCTGATGCGCTTCGCCGATATGGCCATGTACAGCGCCAAGGGCCAGGGGCGCGGCCATGCGGTGTTTTTCGAACCCGCCATGGGCAAGGAAATGGCCGAACGTGTGCAACTGGCCGAGCGCTTGCGCATGGCGCTCAGCTATGGTGGCTTGCAACTGCACTACCAGCCTCAGGTCAAGGTCGAGAGCGCCGCTGTGGTGGCTGTGGAGGCCTTGCTGCGCTGGCATGATCCCTTGCTGGGCAATGTCAGTCCGGCGCGCTTTATTCCGGTGGCCGAGGCCTCGGGCCAGATCGTGGCTCTGGGCAACTATGTGCTCGACGCAGCCTGCAAGCAGATCGCTTTGTGGCTCAAGGCCGGTACGCCGTTGCGGGTAGCGGTCAATCTTTCTGCCTATCAACTGCGGCAGGTGAATCTGGTCGAGCAGGTCAGCAGCTGTCTGCAGCGCTATCAGGTACCGCCGCAATGGCTGGAGCTGGAAGTGACCGAATCCCAGGCCATGATCAATCCCGCTCAGGGGAGCGAAGTGCTGCAGGGGCTGGCTCGGCTGGGAGTGACGATTGCGCTGGATGATTTCGGCACCGGCCATTCGTCATTGGCCTATCTTCAATATCTGCCGCTGCAGCGCGTCAAGCTGGGGCGGGAGTTTCTGTTTCCCTCGCCTTGTCGGGACAGGCTGATGGGCGGCATTGTGCATATGGCCCATGCGCTGGATCTGGAGGTGGTGGCCGAAGGTGTCGAAGAGGCCGATCAGCTGCAGCTGCTGCGCGACATCGGCTGCGAGTTTTTCCAGGGTTGGCTGCATTCGCGCGCCATGCCCGCCGAGCAGGTGCGGGACTGGCTGGCAGTGGTTTGACGGGATTAGCGTGGCTGCCGCTTCCAGTCAGGCTCGGGAAAATGCTCGTTGGATGCGGTGACGATCAGGTCCAGCATCGGCTTGCCATCTTCGTCGAAGCGCACTCCGGGGCCCCAACGCGCCTGTTGGCGCTGGCCCGAGAACCAGAACAGCTTGCGCTCCCAACTGCCGGGCTTGGGCGGCTTGCGGTTGGCCTGAATCAGGTGCTCCTGTATGCGTTGCAGGCCTGCCGTGAGACGCCACGGAGCCAGTTGCAGAAGAGCGGCTCGCAGCTCTTGCGCCCAGGCCTCTGGCGCGGGCGAGAAGCGCTGGAATGACTGACCTGCTGCTAGTCTTCGCACGCGTTCGTGCAGCTCGATGCCATACAGGGCGCAGGCCTCGCTGACCTTGCCTTGTGCCATCAGATTGCGTGCCTTGCGCTCCAGAGCCGAGTCCTTGGGGGCCTCTGATGGCGACCACAGCCAGCGGGCATCACTCCATTGATGGCGGCAGTTGTAGAGAAGCTCGGACGACAGAAGCAATTGCCAGCCCGGCATCTTTGACTGCATGACCGATCGAACCATCAGGCAGGGCTGGCGTTTGCGGGTGGCAGAGCCATAGGCCGCGAGTATGGCGGTGGTGCGCGCCGCAAGTCGTCCGCGATCATCGCGCGGCCAGGATTGAAGCAGGCGCACGGGGTCGATGGCCGCCACATCGGCCTGCAGCTGTTCGAGCGCCGGCCCGGCATCGGCAAGCGTGTCCAGCATGCCGAGGTTCAGATCCTGATCCATCGCAGGTACACAGGCTTCGGTCTCGTCGGTATATGGACTGCGGGCCATGGCTTGGATGGTGACCTGTGCCGGTGCTGCATCAGGCGCTGCACGCCATTCATGCAGCAGCTGTGCAAAGCGCCCGGGGTTGCAGCTGACTTCATGGTGTATGACTTCACTGGCCGCATCGCGCAGCGTGATCCATGCATGAAGCCGATGCTCCGCGCCCAACTGCATGGTCTCCTCATACCTGGTGGCCGAGAAAGCGCCGTTGCCACCGTGGTGCACAAAGAATTCGACATCCATGAAGCCGGCTGCCACGTTGCTGGTAATGCGTGTTCTGGCAGCGTCCTTGTGTTCGGCCTGGCAATCCGGCAGCTGCAGCCATTGCTGCGAAATCTGGGCAATCAAGTCTTGCATGAAGAAGATGAAAAAGCGCCTGAGCTGCGTCAGTCGTCAAAAAGACCGATGTAGCTCAGTCCGTTGTAGAGCTTTTCCGGATCGGTGATCTGCTCGGTGGGGTCGGCATAGACAAACATGGCGTTGGCCGTGTGAATGCCCTGGGCCTCGCAGGCCTGCACGATGAGTGCGAGCGATGTGTCGGAGTCCAGTGTGCTCTGGCTCACCAAGGCGGCGACAGGAACAGGCTCGGGCAGCCAGATCATCAGCAGCAGGTCTTCGTCGAACAGAAATTGTCTGCCCAGGTCCTGGCAGAAACCGCAACCCGTGACATCTTCGCTGCTGCCCTCGATGTCTTCGACTTCCAGATCCCAGTAATTGTCTGCATGTTCAAAGTAGCGGGCAAATTCCGGCTCGCCCAGCGGCGTATTGCCTATCCAGAAATGCAGTGCAGAAAAAGGCGCAGGCGGCGGTGTCGGGCCCAGCTCATCGACCCAGTCGAACAGGGTGCCGGGCTTGAGGTGGTGGCGCTTTTCCAGCTCCGGAAACCCGCCGCCTGGTGTGCGGTTCAGCGCTTCGTCCACCAGGGCTTTGCGAAATGCCTGCGAATAGGTCTTGCCGGATTCGTTTTCAGACTTCATTGGACGGGTCCGTAGTGCATGACCACCAGCTTGTTCAAAGGCTCCGGGTAGTCCCAGAAGGCTTCTTCCAGTTCCTGCAACTGCTCATGCTCGGCATCCGTCAGCAGTGCCGGCAGATCAGAGTAGTCCACTTTTTCTGGCCCCTCCTCGAAGCGCTTGAGTACCGCAAACATGTCCTGCAGACACTGGCACGTGATGGGCGCGCCTATGGCCTGCAGAGCCTGCAGGGTAAGCTGATGGTTGGCCAGCCCCCAGTTGCCCAGAAACTGCAGAAAGCCGCCATTGTTGATATCGGCTTCCATGCGCCATAGAGCCACCAGCTCATGCTGGACCGGGGATATCCGGGTGATGTCCCATTGGGCGGCGATCAGCGCGCCCATAGCCTGGTTGTAGAGACTGTCCTGATCCAGGTCCCAGACGCTGACCATGCCTGCAGCAGAGGGCTGCCATAGTGCCGGCCAGTTCAGACCGTGATCCTCATCGGTCAGCGCCCATGCCAGGCGTTGCTCGGGTGTGGCTTTTTCAAGGCGGATATGCCGCTTGATGGGCTCGGCCAGTTCACGTCCGTCGGCCAGTGCAAGCCAAATGGTCTGCTCGTCGATGCGAACGCCTGTGATGCGGTTGCTTCGTGGGTCCATGGTTCAGCTTTGTGCGGCGGTCTGATCCATCACCGTCTCGGCGGCCCGGTGCATCTTGGCCAGCTCGCGCGCGGGAATGGGGTGCTCGCCGTTGGCCATGCGTGTCAGCAGCGAGTGCAGCATCTCGGTGGAGAGGCCGTGCAGCACCAGACGGTAGGCGGCATACAGGGTGGACAGCGGCACCATGGGGTGCTTGTTGTTGAGCAGCACCAGATGCTCGGGCGAGGCCAGGATCTTGGCGCAGTAGATGGCAACGGTTTCGTCGAGCTGCAGCGAGTTGCTGGCGCGCCAGAAGTCGTTGTCGGTCAGCAGCAACTGGTAGATGGGTGTGTACAGCTCGATGGCGCTTTGCAGGTCGATGACGTTGAAGCGCCCGCGCGGCATGTCTTCGAGCCTGAGATCGGGCTCGCGGATCATGGAAAAATCGGGCTCGGCCACGGGTACCAGTTCCTGCCCGTTCTCACGCAGTGCCTTGTTCAGGCGAATCACGAAGTTGAAGAGGTTGAGGTCGTGTTTGAGAAACAGCTCGTCCTTCACATCGTCGATTTCCACGGGCATCAAGGGCGCGGTGCTGACCTTGGTCGGGGCATTGGCGGCGACGAAGGCCAGTACCTGGGAGCCCAGATGAAAGTGGCGCATGATGAGCCAGTTGGCCTCTGGCGAGAGAAACTTCTTCATGCCGAAGGCCAGCAGGCGGTGCAGCAGCATGGAGTGCGACCAGCGCTTGGGCAGAAAGATCTTCAGCGCCTGAATGACGATCATGGACAGCCGCGCCAGTGGCCGCATGGCCGGCAGAAAGAACTGGCGCGAGCTGCTGCTGCAGTCGCGCAGCCAGGCGGCCTTGACGTCATCGGGCAAAGGTGTGCTCTGGTCGAGGTAGAGCGCCAGCCAGGGGCTGGGGTCGCGCTCGTCCCAGACATGGTCGTTGAACTCGTTCTTCATGAATCCTCCCGGTGCTTCTTGCTGTTTCTAGTTATCGCTCGGTCAGCACATGTTGGAACTGCATCAGGTACATGGCGGCCGTGTTGCGTGCGGTCTGCAGTATGGCCTGCTGGGCCGTGCCTTCGCTGTCCAGCTCCAGCGCCATCTGCACGGCCAGCAGCCAGCGCTCCAGGTGGTTCTCGTCGTTGGCACCGTGGTATTCGAGAAAGCGGAAGGCATCGGGCGGCAGCGGCAGGCTCTGGCGTAGCAGGGGCAGCAGGCTGGGAACGATGCGCTGGCCCGTGCCTTCGATGATGTAGATGGCGCCCAGCAGGCCGATCGGGTTGGGCGTGGCAGCCAGGCTGTGCAGATAGGCATTGAGCGCTTCGCCGCCGGGGTTGCGGCGCAGGCGGTTGATGTCGGTCTCGGTGCCGCCGGCCTTCAGATAGTCGCTGTGCAGAATCTTGAAGTCGTTCTGCTCCTCGCCTGCATGCAGGTCGATCAGCGAGGCCAGCGTGGCGTAGTCACCGGTCAGCGAGGCCGCGCCTTCGCGCATCCACAGACTGCCTTCGCGTACCTGGGGAATCCAGTGGCTCATCCAGCGCAGATAGTCGGTGATCTGCAACTGGCGCGTGCGCATGCGCTGGAGCAGGGGCGTGCGCCAGACATTGCTGCGGTAATCCTGCCAGATGCTGGCCAGCTCTGTCAGCAGCGGAGCCAGCTGCGATGGCGCTGCAGCTGGGTCATGGGGCGCGGCGATGGTCGAAACATCGGGAAGCGCGTCATCTGCTTGCGTCGTAGTGTGCACGGATTTCTGAGGGAAATTGGCCTCAATCACTTTGTGTGTCTGCGTGTCAAGCTCTACTTCCCATAGCATGTAGCCTGCGGTGAAGCGGCCCGACTCGGGGATGAAGCAGAGTACGGTGTCGCCGGCTTTCAGGCTCTGGCCCTGTTTTTGCAGAAACTCCGACAGCATGATGAAGATGGACGCTGCACCCGTGTTGCCGCGCCATGCCAGATTGCTCCACCAGCGCTCGCGTGGAATGCTGAGCTGGGCCTTGCCCAGCAGCTCGTCGACCACAGGGATGAAGCGCTCCGACGAATAGTGGCAGAGAAAGTGGTCTATGCCGCGCTCGGGCACCCAGCCTTGGTGGGCCAGGGCTGCATATTCGTGAATGCAGACATCGAACAGATGCGGCAGCAGGCGAATGTCCTGGCGCAGTGCCAGAGCGCCTGCGGCCTCGGCATCGCTCCAGGCAGGGAAGTCCAGATGGCTTTTGCCGCGATCGGCCGTCATGCCCAACTGCATGCACACGGGGTAGTCGCCGGCAAAGCTGCGCTGGTGCGTCCACTTGAGCTTGAGGCGCAGTCCGTTGGCCTGGGGCAGGGCCTTGGGGCCGCCCAGCAACACGGCGCCCGCGCCGTCGGACAGCATCCAGCGCAGAAAGTGGGCGTCGAAATCGGTGTCATAGCCCTGGGCTGCAAAGCGCGAGCGCTTGAAAAGGCGCGAGGGCATTTCGCTGGCCACCGACAGGGCCAGCGCATGGGCGCCGCTCTCCACGGCCATGGCTGCGGCTTGCATGGCCCCCACACTGGCGGCGCAGACCCCATGCACAGAAAGAGTTTCCATGGGCGGGGCGGCCATTTCGCCCTGAATCATGCTGGCAAAGCCGGGCATCAGCGCGTCCCCCCCCGAGGAACCGCTGGACAGAAAGCCGACATCGCCGAGCTTTTTGCCGGCCAGGGCCAGGGTCTCCTCGATGGCGCCGGCAGCCATGCGGGCGTTGCTGAACACCGTCTGGCCTTCGCCATCAATGGCGTAGTGGCGGGTCTGGATGCCGTTTTCGGCCAGGATGCGGCGCTTGATGCGCTCGGAGATGCGGTTCAGCGGTGCTACAAACGCATCCATGCCAGCGTTGTCCACCGGGGCACCAGGCAGAAACATGCCGGCAGATTGCAGATAGACCTTGGAATAGGCAACAGGCATAGATCCTCAACAGGTTTTTACTTCACAGCGTCGGGCGGCATCTGCGGCTGGGTTCTTGCCGCGGGCCAGACCAGACCCAATACAAACACGCGTCCCATATAAGGCAGCAGGCCACCTTCGTTCAATGCAGGTGTGACCCGTTGGCGGTAAATGCGCTCATGCAGCCCGCTCAGTTCGGACCAGTGGGCATGCGGGCATTCATGGTGCGCGGTGTGCAGGCCAATATTAAAAAGCAGGGGGTTGACCAGGCCTTCAAAGTTGCGCGCGTAGTTCAGCTCGATACCTGGAGTATTGCGCTGCGCTCTGGTCATCGGCCGGCCATCGGCGTGGGCATGCTGCAGATAGTTGGTAGCCAGCAGCCAGTGCAGGCCGTGCAACTGGGGAAGAATGATGAAGATCAACGCCTTTTGCCAGTCCAGCCAGAGAAAGAAGCTCCAGCTTCCCAGCCACAGCGTGTATTGCCCCATGCAGTAGCGAAAGGCGCCAGGCCAGTGACGGTGCAGATTGTTCAGCCAGCGAAAGAACAGCGGGTACAGCACAAGAGCCGCCTGCACCGGGTGAATCAGGTAGCCCCAAAGATGGTTGGTATCGCCACCCCATTCTGGCCGGTAGGTGCGCGCCAGATCGCGCGGTCCATGGCGAAATCGATGGTGATTGGCCACATGGGCGGGCCAGAACACAAAGGTGGGGTGGCCTTGAAGCAGGGTCAGCCAGTAATCGGTGAAGCGGTTGGTCCAGCGCCCCCACCACATGCGCACATGGGTGTGGTTGTGATGAATCACGCCGACTCCCAATGTCAGAAACAGCTCGATGCTGTAGAGAATGAAGCTGAAGCCATGCCTCCACTGCCACCACACGAGCAGCGGCAGCAGAATCATGTAGAAGACGGATTGCCAGTCCCGCCAGTGACGCAGGACTGGATACCGGCGCTGACCTGGGTGCCTGCTCATTCAGTGACTGGAGCTTTTGGGGGTGTTGTCTGCGACCCGCGTGCGCATGAGCTGGTCCATGAAGGCCAGCGCAAAGCCATAGTTGCCTGCCGGGCGCGCGTGGTGCAGATGGTGACGGCGGCTGGCGGCCAGTGGATGGGTATCTGAGACTGAGGGGAAAAAATCGTAGTTGGAGTGGCCGATCAGATTCAGGATCAGACTCAGCACCGGCACCGAGGCCAGCGACCAGAAGTAGAAGTCATGCACCAGCATGGGCAGCAAGATGATGTTGCCCAGCATCAGCGCCTCGATGGGGTGAAAGCTGTAGGTGGACCAGGGCGTGGTCACCACGGAGCGATGATGGTCGCCGTGATAGCGCACCAGGCGGCGCGTGTGCAGCAGGCGGTGGTTGATCCAGAAGTGCACATCGTTCCAGATCAGCAGCGCAAAGATCTCCACAACGATGCGTCCAGCACTGGCGGTGGGCGAGAGCTGGGCCCAGCCCAGTTGCAGCAAGCCCCAGGGGACGATCATGCCTATGCCGAAGATCAGTATGGAATGAAAGGACTGGCGCCATTCACGTTGCAACTGGTCGGGCTTGAGCGGACGTATATCCAGTGGCTTACCAATACCGGCACGGGCAAGAGATGCCGTCAGAGCGCCCATGAGCAGGCCGCCCAGAAGATAAATACCCCCGAAAAAAACCAGGCCCAATGCCATGACTTGCCAGGCATTGAGCTGCGTGAACCAGGTACCAGCGTCCATGAAGGCTCCAAAAGCGGTGGCGCTGCCCCAGATACAACAATGCGCCCGACGGCATAGCGTAAACCCATGCCTGTCGGGCGCATGATAAAGGACGCCGCAGTAGCTCTCGTTGATACCCGGAGTAGCTTCAGCGTGTGGGATGGAGGAAAACTGGCGCACGTCATCTGCGTGACTGCGAGCAAGCGCCGCCGCGCGGCGAGGCTGTCTTCCCCCTCGGGGGAAGCCGCAAAGCGGCTCAGGAGGCGTGTTTACTGCGCCGTGATGCCCTGCTCGCGAATGATGGTGCCCAGCGCCTTCACATCCTGCTGGATGCGGTTGCTCAGGCCTTCGGGCGAGCTGCCCACGGCTTGCCAGCCTTGCATGGACAGCTTCTGGCGCATCTCGGGCGTACGCACGATCTCGCTGACGGCAGCCGCCAGTTTGTCCACATGGGCCTTGGGCATGGACCTGGGCGCAGCCACGGCGTTCCAGATTTCCAGATCAAAGTTGTTGACGCCGAGCTCTTTGAGGCTGGGAAGGCCGGGAGCCAGCGGGCTGCGTGCTGCAGAGGTTACGCCAATGCCGTGCAGCTTGCCGGCCTGAATCTGTGCCATGGCCAGTGCCGGAGGGAGCATGGACAGCTTCAAATCGCCGCCCTGAATGCCGTTGAACACTTGAGGATAGCCGGTATAGGGCACGTGCACGGCCTTGATGGCCGAGCGGCTCTTGAGCAGTTCCATGCCCAGATGGCCCACGGTACCGACACCGGGCGAGCCATAGCTCCATTTGTCGCCAGCCTTGGCGGCCGCTTCCATAAAGGCCTTGCCTTGTGGGGCCGACGCAGGGGCTACCAGTACCAGCGGAGCCACGCCGATCAGGCTCACGGGCTGCAGGTCCTTGATGGGGTCATAGCGCACGGCAGGGTTGAGCATCTTGGCAATGGTCATATTGCCGTTGATCATCACGCTGAAGGTGTAGCCATCAGCCTTGGCGACATATTCGCCGGCGATATTGCCGCCGGCTCCCACGCGGTTTTCCACGATGATGGTCTGACCCAGCTTCTTCTCCAATGGCTCGGCCAATGCGCGGGCTGTCAGGTCGGGCGAGGAGCCTGCGGGGAAGCCCACGATCAGATGAAGGGGCTTGTCGGGCCAGTTGTCGGCTGCCAGGACGGCCGGAGCCATTGCTGTCGCCACCATGGCGACTCCTGCCGCAACCAGGCTGCGGCGGGACAGGTTCTTCAAGATGTGCGAAGTGCGAATAGGCATGGCAGGTCTCTTTTGAATTCTTGATAGGCGATCGGTGTGCATGAGAACATGCATCAATGCCGAAAAATAAAAAACCCGGAAATTATCCGGGTTTGAGGTTCAGCATTTCAGCCTTTTAAAGGCTTGGAGCGCAAGTTGGCGTTTACGCAAACTCGGCCAGCGCTTTTTTCATCTTTTTCATGGCGGCTACCTCAATTTGGCGAATGCGCTCGGCGCTCACACCGTATTCGGCAGCCAGCTCATGCAGCGTCATGCCGCCAGAGCCGTCGTCATTGACCTTGAGCCAGCGCTCTTCAACGATGCGGCGGCTGCGGTCATCCAGTCCCTCCAGGGCCATGACCAGACCATCGGTCGCCAGATGATCGCGCTGACGCGATTCAAGCATGGCGGTAGGCTCGTGGCTGGCATCAGCCAGGTAGGCGATGGGGCCGAAGGCCTGCTCTCCGTCGTCGCTGGGAGAAGGATCCAGCAGCACATCGCCGCCGGCCAGACGGGTTTCCATCTCGATGACTTCCTCGCGCTTGACGTTGAGCTTGGCAGCAACCGCGTCAATTTCGTTCGAGGTCAGCGTCTCGCGCAGGGCCAGCTCTTCGTCCGCCATGGCAGCATCGGACTTCAGGTCATGCTTCATCGAGCGCAGATTGAAGAACAGCTTGCGTTGGGCCTTGGTCGTGGCGACCTTGACCATGCGCCAGTTCTTCAGAATGTACTCGTGGATTTCCGCCTTGATCCAGTGCATGGCGTAGCTGACCAGACGCACGCCCTGATCGGGGTCGAATCGTTTGACAGCCTTCATCAGGCCCACATTGCCTTCCTGAATCAGGTCGCCGTGAGGCAGACCATAGCCCAGGTACTGGCGCGAGATGGAGACGACCAGACGCAGGTGGGACATCACCAGACGCCCGGCGGCGTCCAGATCATTGTGTTCTTTGAGCTTGCGAGCGTAGTCCTGCTCTTCCTCAAGGGTGAGCATTGGCATACGATTGACCGCCGAGATATAGGCATCCAGGTTGCCCAGCGGAGGTACCAGCGCCCAGGGGTTCGCGGGCGCCAAGGCAGTAGCAATGGAGCCGGAGGCAGTTTTCATTGCAGGTTTCCTTTCTTCCATGATCTTCATATTAGCACTCCGTTAGAGAGAGTGCTAAAGACAAAGTTCCCACAGCTTTTGTTGGTTTTTGACGGTTCAGGCGGCTCGTGTCGATTTGTCGATTCTTCTTGAGTTTTGTACTTTTCTCACTGAGTTTTGTACTGCTTTGAAGCCAGAGCGACTGCATAACCATATGATTTGATTGGTGAAATTATTAATTTCACAAGTTTCTCTCATCTGGGGTTGATTATTTTTTAGGCGAATTCTTCAAAAAATCCGGAATTTATTAACATGTTAATCTGTTATTCCGTGCTCCCCTAGTTGGCCTTTGTGCAGACTCGGCTGTGCCAGGCTGCCAGCAGGCAGGAGCTGATACCCATGCAGCCTCGCACGATGCGCGTCTCATGCTGCGCCTTTCGAATTCTGCAGTTTTTGCCGTTAAGGATTAGGTGGTTTTTTGAGGGCTACCAAGTCGTAGAACCGGTGTTGAACAAGTTAGTTGCCCATGCGTTTGCAACGACGCTTGTCGCGCATAACTAGCTAGATCTCAGTCACGTTGAGCTGTAGTAGCCGCAGACTAGATGTCGGCTACGGTTCAATGCGTGTACCGGCAACATTGCTCTTCTGTAGCAAATGCTCGCTATCAGTGAGCCGACAGCCTCGATCATTGATTGACTGAGAAGATGAGCGACATTGGCTACCGCGCTCGCTCCCTGACAGGCTCACATTTCGGCTAGAGGCAGTCGGCCAGCCCTTTTTTGCAGTTGGCGGCTTTAGGCTGTGAGCGGTCTGTCACCGAACGGCAGACTTGATGGGCAGAGCCACCAACCTGAGGTACCCGTTCGCGTCGGCCAGCACTCGACCCGTTGCTGTCGTTCGAGCCTCCACCTGCAATGTCTCCTGTGCAGCGATTGCTGCTGCTCATGGCTGCATCGTGACCTATCGGTCACCGCTCCATAGCAGCTATCCGAAGATCGATGCTGGCGAATTCTCAACGACGGGTTTCAGTTGAGTAGCGGACAGTGGATGTTAGTTGCAGGCCGATTGGTTGCTGGAAGTCTGCTGTCATTTGACACAGACATGATGTTGCGACCCAAAGCAGAAATTCACTCAAGTTATGCCGAAGGCAGTTAGCTGATCCGTACAGCGCTGAACATAGCTCGATAGTCCCTGGGGGCTAGGCCTAGTTTGGCGCGAAAGTGATGCCTAAGGACCTGGACACTGCCGAATCCAACCCGTGCAGCAATGTCCTCGACCGGCATTGCACTGCCCTCGAGAAGGCGTTGGGCTTCTGTCACCCGCTCAGCGATCAGCCATTGGCCTGGGGGTACACCTGTCGCCCTGATGAAATGGCGCAGGAAAGACCTGGGACTCATCAGCACGCTCTGCGCCATCCGATCAACTGTCCAGTCGCCTTGAAGATCCGCACGCATCTGTTCCAGCATGTCCGAGAGCCGATTGAGCCGGTCCGGCTGCACGGGGCGTTCGATGAACTGAGCTTGCCCACCGCTGCGATGGGGAGGCATCACCAAGCGCCGGGCGACGCTGTTGGCGGCTTTCACGCCGAAGTCTCCTCGCACGATATGCAGCATCAAATCTATACCCGCGGCGCTTCCCGCCGAAGTCAGAATACGGTCTTCTTCGACATAGAGCACGCTGGCATCGACTTCGATTGCGGGGTGCCGCTGGCTCAGCGTCTCGGCATAGCGCCAGTGCGTTGCTGCCCTTCGCCCGTCCAACAGGCCCGTTGCGGCCAGCACGAAGGCTCCAGAGCATATTGAGGCCAACCGGGCGCCGCGCTCCCAGGCTAGGCGCAAGCGTCGCACAAGCTTCTGTGGTACCGGTACATGTGGGCCTTTCCATCCGGGCATCACGATCAGATCCGCACGCTCTAGCAAATCGGCTTGACCATCAGCCATGACATGCAGGCCGCCATGAGCCCGCAGTAAGCCAGGCTCGACTGCCGCACTGGCAAAGCGGTACCAGCCAGGGCCCATCTCCGGACGCGCCAGACCGAAAACCTCTGCCACGATGGAGAACTCGAAGGTGCATAGGCCATCGTAGACTGGGGCCACAACCAGCGGGCCGCTGGTGGCCTCGGTGATTGGCGTAATCTTTTCGGTAGATGTCATATGCGCCAATTGTGACTCGACTGGACTCTCGGCACGATAAGCATCACTGCCACAAACACAGTCTTCTTTGTTATGACCTTCTCCAGCACCCATGTAACCGCAAGTCCCGCTGCGAAGCCGCCCATTGCCATCGCTCATTTCGCTGCTGAATTCAGTTTCGAGACCGATTGTTGGGATGTGCATGACGGGCTTCTAAAGGGCCCCGATTTCGTGCTCCTCGACGTACGCTCGCCGGCACTGTTCTCCCAGGGCCATGTGCCAGGGGCAATCAATTTGCCTCATGGGAAGATCGTCGAAAGCAAGTTGGCGGCTTGGCCAGAAGAGACCCTATTCGTCACCTACTGCGCAGGGCCCCATTGCAACGGCGCGGCACGCGGTGCCTTGCGTCTGGCAAGACTGGGGCGGCCCGTGAAAATAATGGCTGGCGGTATTACTGGTTGGCTCGATGAAGGGTTTGAACTGAATAGGACAATGCTCGAAGACCCGTCCGCCTAACGCGTTGGCTTCCCGCTTCAGAAGACAGCCCTGGAGGAATGCGGGCCAACCGCTAGTGACTGTGGATTCAACGGGTTGCGGCCGTCGCTGTTCGAAACCCAATCAGTCACCTCTTTTCAATGAGGTCGACCATAGCTTTCACCTTCGCAGTTCCACTCAAAATTCCGCAAGTGGATTGGGCTGCGCGGAGTTCTCCAAACCGCCTTTTCAATTGGGCTGTGAGGCGGTTGTCGGGGCACCTACCGAGCTTCTCGGCGCTAGATTTGAAACGCAGATCGCTTTAGAGAGGCGAAAGAGAATTTTGATGAAGAAGATCGCAGTACAAGCCCTTAGAGCTCCGAGTTTTTGACACTCTCAAAAACCCTGATCTCTTACGTGATGGATGTCGCGCACCTGAGTTGATGTGTCACGCTCAATTCGCTGAAAAATCGAGAACACTTGATCGGAACATAGGTTTGTACCGCTGAACGCAATGGGTCGCTTGCAACAGTCCAGTGCGTGCTCAGTGGTTCACATGGAGGGTGAGCAAGCGGTTCTTCAGATATTCAGCGACAGGACTAAGCACACGCTCTCGCTTCTGTATCAGGCCTAAAGTCCGCCACAACTGAGGCTCAATGAGTGGCACACCGCAGACCTTAGGATTGCACTCAGGCAGAGCAAGCTGCGGGATGGCTGCCATTCCCAAACCTGCTTCGACAAGAGCCAGAGCCCCAGTTACGTGATTGCATTCGTACCAAGCCATTGGCTGCTCAGGCAGGCCTGCCATGACTTGGTCCAAAAGCAGTCGATTGCTGCTCTGGTGCGATACGGATACGAGGCGCACTCCGGCAAGCTCTGACCATGCTACCTCTGAGCGGCATGCCCAAGCATGACTTCGCAGCATTGCCAACACATATCGCTCGCGTGCCAAAGTCTCGAACTGAATTCCTGGTTCCTGGCTTCCCGTGAAACTGAGCCCGAAATCGGCTTGCCCCCTAACCACGGCATCCAGGACATGGCTCGCATTCTCGTCAATGACATGAACGTGCACATCCGGGTACTCATCGGCAAAGGTGCGCAATGCATATGGCAAAAGATGGTTTGCCACTGAAGGAATGCAAGCCACGGTCACCAATCCTCGGCGAGTCAGCGACTGATCGCTGATGCGCTGCGCTGCTGTCTCGAGGCTCTCCAGCGCTGCGCGCGCCTCAGTCAGAAATTCCTGACCAATCGCGGTCAACTGGACATGCCTGGTGGTCCGCTCAAGCAGCTTGGCTCCAAGTGCTTCCTCCAGGCGCTCCACCCTGCGACTCAACGCCGGGGCAGACAAACAAAGACGTTCCGCAGCTACACGAAAGCTTGAATTCTCTGCCGTGGCAACAAACGCCTGTAGTTCGGCAATATCGAATTTAATGCGCTGCATGCAACAGTTTAATCATATATTGCAATTCACGGAATAGTCCTGGATATTTACCATCGCCGCTTGCACAGAGTTGATAACGACTCGATCAGGAGACAACATGCAACGACGCCCTCTCATACTGGCTGCCGCATTGGCCGCCTGCCTGCCGCTCGCCAGTGCCAATGCCAATGCCCAGGATTTCCCCCCAAAAAGACCGGTCACCATGGTTGTCGGCTTTGCCGCAGGCGGTTCGGCCGATATCGCGGCACGCATTATTGCCAAGAAACTCGGTGAAAACATTGGCCAGAGCGTGGTCGTGGATAACAAGCCTGGTGCCGGCGGCAATCTGGCGCATGCCCAGGTTGCCCATGGACCTACCGATGGCTCTGTCTTGCTGTTCGGCTCGATCGGCCCTTTGAGCATCTCGCCGCACTTCATGAAGGTGAGCTACGACCCGCTCAAGGATCTCGCACCAATCACTATGGGCGTGACCTTTCCCAACGTTCTGGTGGTGCCTGCAAGCAAAGGCATCAAAACCCTAGGCGAGTTTGTGGCTGCTGCCAAGCGTGAACCGGGCAAACTGGACTTTGCTTCTACGGGCCCTGGATCAGCGGCCCACTTGGCCGGCGAACTGCTTAACGACATTGCAAAGATCGACACGGTTCACATTCCCTATAAGGGCGGAGCCCCCGCGTTACAGGATGTCCTGGGCGGACGCGTCAGCTCCTTCTATGCAGCACCACCCACAGCGCTGCCGCATATCGAGTCGGGCAAGCTCATTCCGTTGGCAACCACCGGACTGACACGGCCAGCCTACCTGCCCAATGTGCCCACCGTCGCAGAGACCTATCCAGGCTTTAACGCCACTAACTGGTATGCGTTCGTTGCGCCAGGTAAAACACCCAAGCCGCTACTGGACAGATGGAATGTCGAACTCGTGAAGGTGTTGAACGCTCCTGACGTGCGAGCAAACCTGCTTAAACACGGTCAAACCGCAGCTCCAACATCACGAGAAGATTTGGCCAAATTCATTTCGACAGAAAATGAGAAATGGAGCCGCATCATCCGTGATCGAAAAATAACGGCGGATTGACTGAAAGGTATATCCACACGAATCGCCGAAGATCGACAGAAGTAAAGGATGTGTGCATGGTGTGCTCCCTGTAGGTTTATCCGGCATGGGCGAGCAGTGCCATATGGACATGGCAGGCCAAGCTTATACTGCTGAGCCAGGCGCCTTCCACGGTGCCGTTATGCAGCCAGTCACCGCACATCCCCAAACTGGCAGCCGCGTCCCACCAGGAGCCCATGTTCAGCCGGTTGGCCGTGTCGCCATAGCGCCAGCGGTGGGCCGTCACCTGCACGCTGGCTGGATCGGAGCCGCCCAGTTTCGCAAAGGCCTTTAACAGGACAGCTGTTACTGAAGTCTCCTCAAATGCCTCCTCGAATCTTCGCGCCACTCAAAAGTCGTGAATCCCCCTCACGGAGGTCTCAACATGAAGAAGTCCAGATTCAGTGAAGCGCAAATCGTCGGCATCCTCAAGGAGGTTGAGCTAGGCGCCAAAGTCGGTGACACCTGCCGCAAACATGGCATCAGCGATGCCACGTACTACAAGTGGAAGAGCCAGTATTCAGGGATGTCCGTGTAGCATCTGGCCCAGACGCGGCAGTTGCAGGAAGAGAACGCCAAGCTCAAGCGCATGTATACCGATTTGGCGCTCGTGCACCATGCCCTGAAGGATGTTGTCGAGCGAAAGCTCTGACCCCGGAGCGTCGGCAATCCATCGTGCATGCGCTTATGAGCGAGCACCACCTAAGTCAGCGCAGAGCTTGCCAAGCTGCGGGCCTGGCTCGCTCAACGCTGCGATATGCACGAGTGGTCTGTGACGACTCCGGGGTAATCGACTTCATCCAAAGATACGTGGCATTGAATCCTCGCCACGGGTTTGGGCTGCTTTACGCTAGCGCCCGCTTTCAAGAACAGCCCTGGGGTAAGACTGTGCTTTGGCGTGTGTATTGCCAGCTCAAACTGAACCTGCCCAGGCGGGGCAAGAAACGTTTGCCGCAGCGCATCAAGCATCCCTTGGAGGCAGCCTCAACACCGAACCAGGGCTGGAGTTGTGACTTCATGTCCGATGCCCTGTGGTCAGGAAGACAGTTCAGAACCTTCAACGTCATTGACGACTTCAACCGAGAGTGCCTGCGTATCGAAATTGATGCCAGCTTGCCTGCAGCTCGGGTGGTACGAGCCTTGGAGGAGCTCACTGAGGTCCGTGGGGTGCCGCAGTGCATTCGCCTGGACAACGGGCCCGAGTTCATCGCCCAGGCCTTGAAGCAATGGGCGCAGGATAAAGGCATAGCGTTGAACCACATTCAGCCAGGCAAGCCGACGCAGAACGCTTACGTAGAACGTTTCAACAGAACCTATCGCACGGAGGTGCTCGACTGCTATGTCTTTGAATCGCTGCAGGAAGTGCGCTCAATGACCGAGGATTGGCTGCATCGCTACAACCACCATCGTCCACATGAATCGCTGGGCCGGATTCTGCCGGTCGCGTATCGTGTCAAACGTTTCCCCAACCTCTACTTTTAGGTAGTGCAGGAAAGCGAGGATGCTTCTCCTGTGACAAAAGAAAAAGCCCGCAAGCAGTTGCTGCGGGCGCGAATAAAAAGCCGGTGACCTATTTGGTCATGCCTGGGCAAGTTGAGGAAGTGAAAGGAGTCTGTGACCCCAGGCCCGGCAAAACAGGTACGTGACGTAAATTTTGCCCAAAGAGAGTGATGGAATCAAGATGTGCGTGGGCTCATAAACAGGCGCTGCCTTATCTGGCGTGACCACTTTGGCTAAAGACGCTGAAGCCACACCGCACTCCCAATTGTCGCAAGCCCAGGCGAATTCCTGAGTTGCCGTACCTGCTCAAGCGGTCACGCCGGATGGCCCTAAATTCAGGACAAAAAAAGCCACCTCGTGGGTGGCATAAGAGGCTCCACCTACGTCCTAATAGCTGGGCCCAACGCGAATGCTACTGGAATAATTTCACGAGGGGCATGCTTTTGCTGCTCAATACATTTCGAAGTGCGTTGGCGCGTACATTTCCGCGCTGTGGTGGCTCCGGTAGAGCCCTGCCGCATGCTAGCAGCTCATCGCACAAGCGCATCAGACAGGAAAAATCCGCCTAGAAGGCTGCATGCTGAAGAAATCGAAGACGTTTGGTTCAGTGGTGTGTTGGCAAGTCTTCGACGTTGCATATTTCGACGCACAGACGAACTTTGTGGCCGATGTTCGAGCCACGTATGTCCCAAATAAAATGAAGTACATCCTTTACACGTAGGAACTGTCCTGTCTGGGGCTCAGGGAGCCATCTAGCATTTCTAAATCCATTCCAACTCATCTTGTCTCCGACGGCGAAGGGTTGAAATGGTGTTGATGACTCAAGGTGGACGACCGGTTCGCTCTTAATTGAGTTCTGTGAAATTTCAAGGTGATAGGTAATGGGGCGTACCAGCATCTTTACCTCAGCTTGGCTTGAAGTTCTCTGCCGCGTAAGCTTGCTCTTCGTGCATTTGCATGCATAGAGTGCTTTCATTGATTTTTGCTTGAAGCACTCAGCGCCACTTCCGCAAATTACACGCGAAGCATTCATTCGTCATGTTTAGGAAAGTTGCTGGGCCATCTAGTGTTACCACTGCTGCCACGACGCGAAAGCCGCGCCGTGCTCTTGATAGATGGCTAGCCCAAGCCCATTCCTGAACTGCCGTGCCTGCGTGAGCGAACACGCCAGATGGTCTTCTCGGGGAGCGCTGCATGCTACTTCGTGCAGAAGGCCGGTAACCCTGCAAGCAGGTGTCAAGACTGGTTTGCTGGAATTGCTAAAGCAATGTGGGAGGCTCAACGTAGCTGCAGAGAGCGTGCTTCTTGATATCAAGCGTGGGAGAGCAGTTCGTTTCCCATAGAGCTTGCCCGCGGCAGGTCTTGATCAAGTTTTTCGCTTTGGCAACTTCGTCTTCGTTTTCGAGCCTGTCCTCCATAAAGTTCTTGAAGTCCTTATCCTGAAGCATTTCCACTAGGCTTGCAGTGTGCGTGTTGACTTCATAGACAAATGGTTTCTTGCCTGGATAGGACGCTAACTCACCTTGACGAAAGCCCACAAATCCGCAGACAGCATCGCCGTTCTTTCCCAACTTCACATCTTTGAACTCGGCATGCTCAGGGAAGGCAAGCAGCCGCCTGGCAGCTCGCCTGGCCTCAAGTTTGTGGCTCTCCTCATTCGTACAGGAGACAAGGACGAAGCTTGAAATGGCGATCGATATGCTGATAGACAGCGTTGATGGACGCATAGCTATTCCAGTATTGATTTGGCTAAGCCGGGACTTCGCAACGGTCACAGACACGATTGCTAGTTCGCGTTGGCTGTTAGATGAATAGCTAGATCAAGCCGAATTCAAGCGGCTTTCACGGAGATTGCGGTGGCGCTTGGGAAGCGCTTCAGGGCATCTTCAAGTGCGGCGCATGTGCTTGGGAATAAGGCGGTGTAGCAGGCTCCTGCTACTTTGATGATGCATCGCTTCAATGAAATCTCCTTGAGTCTGTTCAGCTCTTATGAGGTTATCGGCTGATATGTATCAGACTGAAACATTGAAGGTGAAGCAGTTAAGATAGTCTTCGAAGGCTACTGGCAACAGTTCGGCCGTCTAGGTGAACGTATAGGCTTCAGCCACAGTCTTGATATCCGCGATGTCGAGCTTGGCGTCCTTCGGCTCTTCATCTCCAGACTTCAGGTAATCCGATGCGGCTGCATTTCTTTAACTGGCTCTTCTAATGTCTGCATGAGCCCCACAGACACCAATCTGCTGAGCTTTGGCCAAGCAAAGTTGATGGCGTGCAACTGCATCAACGACAGTGGTGCCGCTTGTAGCCCGTATCTACACCCAAGCAGCACGTACTAGACGTAATGTTAGCTAAGGGTGTCAGCAACGCCCACATGCACGAAGTTATCGGTGGTCCCTGTTTCGTCAGAACACTGCTGAAAAACAGCGCCCGTAAGCGCCGTCAACTGAATGTGAGCCGTCAAGATGTCACTCAGGAGTAGTCCCTCCATTCAGTGGGGCGCATCGCCAGTTTCTGAGGAGACCCTACAGTATGGGGACTTTACGAGTACATCAACCAGAAGCATTCCCGTCCCATCGACCGCAATCATCACTCGCGTGGTGTTGCGGTCGATTTCAAGGGTGTCCCATATTTCAGCTGAGGATTGTTTAGAGCCTCTAACTGCAGGCTTGCTTATTTGGGGAGCAAAACCTTGTCGATCACGTGAATTACGCCATTGGATTGATACACACCTAGGAATGGTCACTGTGGCAGTGCCGCCTTTTTCATCCGTGAGCATGATTTTCTTACCGCTGGCTCTGGCCGTCAGGGTGCCGCCACTGACTGTTTTGATCATGGCCTTGCCTTTGCCGTCCTTGATCATCTTGCTGAGTGCTGCGGCATCCCATTTACCAGGGACGACGTGGTATGTGAGGACCGTGGTCAGCATGGCTTTGTTTTCAGGCTTCAGCAGCGTATCTACGGTACCAGCGGGAAGAGCATCAAATGCGGCATTGGTGGGCGCAAAGACGGTAAATGGACCGGGCCCTTGAGCGTATCGACGAGGCCAGCAGCTTTCACCGCCGCGACCAGCGTAGTGTGATCCTTGGAATTGACTGCGTTGTCTATGATGTCCTTGGAGGGCAGCATGGGGGCTCCACCCACCATCACATCAGCCATTGCCGCGATGGATACAGCAGACATCGAGATAGCCATGCTGAATGAGGCCAACTTGCGTGCAGATTGAATCGAGAACATGGATGCTCCTTGATGTACAAGCCGAAAAATGCCGGCTGAAAGGAATACGCAACCACTCCCTATCTGGATTCATTGAATTTCGCTATTTATTTTCTGCTGGCGATTTGTCAGGTGCGCGGGTGAAAGGCAAAGTTGCCTATGGCAGCCGCAATGTTTGCTTATGGAGATGCCGGCAAGTGGCTCATCAAGCCTTGATCG
The DNA here is from genome assembly GCF_016772095.1 of Comamonas sp. NyZ500. NCBI lineage: Bacteria > Pseudomonadati > Pseudomonadota > Betaproteobacteria > Burkholderiales > Comamonadaceae > Comamonas > Comamonas sp. NyZ500. The sequence continues at coordinate 185,680 of NZ_JAEIJE010000009.1, forward strand.
GCAGAAGATCCTAGATCTGGACGGCTCGGCCAATGAACTGAATGGGGCCAGTGGGTCGTCCAATCGGGGAGCCGCCATAGGGTTCCAGGGTCAGCTCAAACAATTGATTGGGCTGTAGGGGGGGGAGCTTGTCCACTGGAACCTCTATGGCCTCGCCTGGCTTTACGAGGCCAAGCGATACTGGAGCGCTCCAGCCATCAGCCTTGGTCCAGAACTGCAGGGATTTTTCTGCAGGAACCTTATCGGTGCCCAACGGGACCAGTTGCAGTCTTCCTTCGACCTGTGCCTGTACCAACCAGCCTGGAGATTGACTCTGAGGCGCGGCCAACACCACGAAATAGCGCGGCGCTGTTGGGGGAGACGCTTCACGTACCACAAGAACAGCGGCCAGCACTGCTGTGGCGGCGAAACCCGCGCCCGTCAGGCTGCGCCATAGAGCGAGGCTGTCCCACTGCCACCAGCGTACTCGAGCTGGCACGACTCGGGGGCGACTCGCTGGCGCGATGCTTGCGGCGATCCGCTGCCAGAGGCTGGCTCCTGGCTCCACAGGCTCGGCTAGCGTGGTCAGCGGCAACAGGCGCTGCTCCCATTCGTCCACAGCTGCGCGCAGGGCTGGCTCGCAGGGAAGGCGCGCTTCAATAGAGCGACGCTGGCCTGCATCGAGCGTGCCCAATACATACTCTCCGGCCTGTGTATGCAGGTCGTCTGGAGATTGTGGTTGTTGGGTTTCGCTGCTCATTGCATGCATTCCCGCAGTGCGCGCAGTCCGCGCTGAATCCAGGCCTTGACTGTGCCCAGGGGGGCTTTGACCCGCTCGGCAATTTCGCTATGGCTGCAGCCGTCCACATAGGCGTGCAACAGGCAGGCGCGGCGCGCTGGCTCCAAGCCATCAAGGCAATGCCCCAGACGGCCAAGTGAGGCCTGTCGTGCAAGCTCATCACCACTTTCCTGCCAGGCCGCAAAAGCCGCTTGTGCATCCAGGTGCGCTGTAGCCGGTTCCTCCAACATGGTCTCTCGCGCGCTACCACGCACTCGATTCAGTGCAGCATGTCTTACGATGCTGTAAATCCAGCCTCGGCCAGCACCACGGCTGGCGTCGAAGCTCGATGCACGCTCCCAGATGGACACAAAAGCGTCGTGAAGCACATCCTCTGCCGTAGCGCGGTCACGAACTATTCTGAGAGCAACACCCAGCAGATAGCGTGTTTCGCGCTCATAGATGCTGCGCAGGGCTTCGCGATCACCTCGCGCACAGGCCTGAAGCGCAGCGTCATGGTCGAAAGCGTCATCTTGGAGGGCGGCAGCAGGCGGCACAAATAGAAGGTCAGAAGGAAATAGAGATAAATCCTCCGACCATTCTAGTCATGCCGTTGCAAAGCCTTACATCGTGGGTTTCCAGAAGATGTAATCGGCCTGGTACTTGACCATGGTCTTCTGGCCTTTGGTGGCGGTGGTGCAGGGTTTGTCTGCAGGAGCAACACCCCCTTGGAGTGCGACGCGCTGAATGTAGCTCACGTCTACCAGCGCGCCGGCCCCCATGGCGGGATTGGCCTTTACCAACTGATAGGGCAAGCTGCCAGGGCTGGAGGGTGCTACTGCGAGTTGCGTAGCTGTGAGCTTGGATCCGTCATTGGCTTCCCAGGTTGCGGGAGGTCCGTAGTAGCGGCCCACAGTCTTGCCGGAGCGATCTTTCAACACCGCATCGGGACCGACGAAGACCCATTCGGTTTGGCCAGGTGCGTTGGCCTTGTCCCGGCACTCATAGGTGATGTCGCCACTGCCAACAGTTTCCCAGGCTACCTTGTGACCGGCGGGAACCTGGATGGGAGCAGGCAGTGAAGCCTGAGAGAAGTTGCTGGCTGATGACTTCATCGAGCCGCATGCAGCGAGCAGGGCTGCAGCGGAAGTGACGGCAGCAAAGGCGGCGAGGCGGTATGCGAAGCGAGTGGTCGACATTGAGATTCTCCAATTAGATCGGTTGGAAGGATTCACTGAAGCAGCACATTGCTTGTGTTGCTGCAGGTACTACCCACGAGATCGATGTTTGGATGCACCCGATACAAATCTTTTTGGAAATGTTCCGTGACGCTATAACTCGTGGCCGCTTTAGTAGCCTTCAACCAAAGGCATTTCCGTCCCATCGACCGCAATCATCACGCCCGTGGTGTTGGGGTCGATTTCTATTGGGACTCCCCACATTTCATTGGGCTTGGCGAAGGCGTTGACGATGTTGAACTGCCGAAGCTCTTCGGGCGTCATCTTGATCAGCTTGGGGTAGGCGTTGTTGTGGGCCTTCCAGTGCCTCAGGAAGGTTTGACACACGCGCTTGTGGATTGTGTGGATGGGAGATTCATCGGTCATTGCGCGATTGCCTCAGAGCATGCGCGGCTCTCCGGCGTATGACTGGGTATGGAGAGATACAGATTCTCAGCAGAGCATTTCAGTTCGAATCGACAAGTCGCTACCATCGAAGAAATAATTCATGGATGGCTATGAACCTACGACCAGCAAACACCGAGGATCTTGCACATCTGTTTGCAATACATCGATCGGTATTTCACTCACATATTGAGAAGCTATGGGGCTGGGATGAAGCTTGGCAACGCGAAAACTTCACATCGGAATGCACAACTGCCACTACCTCCGTGATTGAAGTCGATGATCAAATCGCTGGGTACATCCAAGTCCTTGACCGCGAGTGCCAAATCTACTTGCAGAATATTGCTATCGCGCCTGCATTTCAGAGTGCAGCTATTGGCACCAGACTTATGAAAGATTTGCAGTTAAGTGCAGCGGCTCGGCAGGTGCCGCTGCACTTAGGTGTGTTCAAAAGCAATATGCCTGCTCATAGGCTATATCAGCGCCTTGGATTTCGTGATGTCGACGAAACACGTACTCATATCGAGATGTCGTGGATTGCTCCTTGTCTTGATAGACTGAGCGGAAAGTGTTGAGCTAATTTTGAATGGCTGCTAAGGGTTGTGAACACTCCTTTTCCGTTGACTGTTACTGGCAAAAGCTTGTCGGTCATATGATTGCCGGATAGGAGGCCGACTTCAGACGCTCTGCTCTCTTACGAGTTTATTGGGTGCATAAAGGCGAAAGCGCTGAAAGCGAGCACCTTCAATGTTTACTTCGCCGTCAGGCTGGAAGCCTAGCCTGAAAATTGCTTTGATTCTTGTCCTTGAGGGGGGAAGCAAAATTGTGATGGAGCCCAGCTTCAGAGAGTTGAATGCCCATTTAACGATCTCGTGATAAATCGCTTTCCCTCTACCCCAAAAATCTGGATGAAGCACTAATGCCAGGTCGGCATCACCTTTCTCGTACTGCAAGCCACCCCAACCAGCAAATGTCTGATTAATTAGAAATGCCCACGGACCGTAGCCATATTGTTGCCACTGTGCGTCTTTTTGCTGGACCCATTCTTTTGCCTTCGAAAGATCGAAATTTGCACTTCCAAGCGGCATTTGCCGTAGCACATCGGGATTGTTGTTGAGCGAAATGATGTCTATCAGGTCGATTTCTGTAAGGCGCTTGAATTCCAAGGTCATGCTGAAGCTAAATATGTTTGTCTATCGACTCGCAATAGCATATTAAAGCGGTGCTGGCTGGCTGTTGCGTCTTCAACTGACAGGCAGCTCTTGGTGGTTTGCAGGGCCGCGCTCGTTGGGAAAGCCATATCTGCCTGGAGTGCACAACAGGGGGATCCGTCCTCATCGATCATCATCACAATACGGCTTGCGCATTACACCTGATATTGTGTTTTTGTGTGTGCGTTCCCAGTATTCGTCCAGCGTGTCAGCCACTTCGATGACTGTGAGAGTTCCCTCAACCGGGGTGGCTTCTGGATGTTCCTTTTTAATCATCTTCTCGGAGCAGAGGTGCCTGGTGGTGCGCCACTTACCGAGATTGTCTTGATAGCGCCAGTTGTAGTGATGTTCGATGTGCATGTGAACTTCCTTTTTGCGCTGTGTATTTATACAGCTTTAGAGAAATCCGACTTGCTAGTCTGTACGTATGTGCAACCGCAACAACACCCCGTCAGAGATCAAGATTGAGCGCTACTTTCGCATCGGCCGGGAGTTTCCGGGCTGGTGGAGGAATAAGCGCAACAGTAGCGTAGCGGCTGCGCCGACAATATTGGGCGCTATGCGCCTGAGCCGTCTTTTCCTTTGCACCACTGTGCTGCTACTCAGTCTGGTCTCATTGATGCTGGTGCGCACGATGTGGGCCGACTGGCAGGACGTGCGCCGTGCTGAATTCGGACTGGATGCGATGGAGCTGGCCTATGCTGCCATGAAGGTCGCCGAACACGCCTCGGCCGAGCGAGGTCCTGCTATCCCGGTACTCAACGACCCGCCCTCGGACGCTTTGCGCAAGCGCCTGACGCAGTTCCAGTTGGAGACCGATGCGGCCTTCGATGTGGCGCTGACGCGGCTGCGCCGACGTGAGGAAGCCGAGCTGCTGACTGCCCTGCCGGTGTTGGAGCGGGCGCGCACGCAGATGCAGGCAGCCCGGCAAGAGCTTGAGCGGGTGGCGGCCCTGCCCCAGGCTGAGCGCGCGGCCGTCGATAAACGCCGCACCCGTCAGGTCATCGACCAGATGTTCGAGGTCGTCGACACAGTGCTAGAGGCGGTTACCCTGCTGTCGGCCAGTGCCGAGCGCATCCATCCCAGCCTGTCGCTGCCGCTGGTCGGCGCGCGCTACGCCGCTGAGCTGCGCGAGCATGCTGGCCGCTTGGGCTCGCAATTCACCGCGCCGCTGGCCAGCGGCTCGCCGCTCGGCCCGCAAGAGCGCGACGGCATTCCTCGAATGCTCGGCCGTATCGAGCAGCTCAAGGCTCTGCTGGATGTAAAGGCGCGCACCAGCCTCTCCGATCCGCGCATTGACGCCGCGCTGCGGGCCCAGCAGGAACGCTATTTCGGTCAGAGTTTGCCCTTTATCGCCGAGATTACCGCTCGAGGCCTTGCCGGCCTGCCCTATGGCATGGACTCGGCACAGTTTGTCTCCCGCCATGTCCCGGGGATGCGCAGCATCGTCGATCTGCGCGACACTCTGCACGAGGTAGGCCGCGAACAGACGCTGGAGAAGGTGGCGGAAGCCTGGCGGCGGCTGCGCGTCAACGCGCTGATTGGCTGCTGCATCCTGGTGCTGGAGGTTGGCGTTTTCATCACGCTGCGCCGCCGTGTGCTGTCGCCGCTGCTGCTCATCACCCAGCATATGATGGAACTGATGCGTGGCCGGCTGAACCGGCAGCTACCCGCGGTCCAGCGCAGCGACGAGATCGGCGAGTTGCAGGCCGCGATGCATGCGTTGCAGGCCAGCCTGCAACGAACCCAGGAGCTGGAGGCCGAGCGCGAGACCCTGATTACCGAGCTTCGCCAGCTCAGCCACCGCGACCATCTGACCGGGCTGATGAACCGCCGCGCCTTCGACGATCAGGCGCCGGCCCAGCTGGCCCAGGCCGAACGTCATCGTTGGCCGCTGGCGCTGATACTGTTCGATTTGGACCATTTCAAGCGCATCAACGATCAGCATGGTCACGAGACCGGCGACCAGTTGCTACAGCATGCGGCGCAACTCGCGCAGGCCCAACTGCGCAGAGGCGATCTGCTGGCCCGCTATGGCGGCGAGGAGTTCATCGCGCTGCTGCCCGATTGCGATGACAAAGCGGCACTGGCCCTGGCCGAGCGCTTGCGCCAAGCCCTGCAGCAGCCGCTGCATCGGCCCGATGGCAGCATGCTGAACCTGAGCGCTAGCTTTGGTCTTGCGGTGCAGCCGGCTGGTCTCCAGTCCTCGCTGCCCGAACTCTTCAGCCGTGCCGACGCCGCCCTCTACGCAGCTAAGGCCAAAGGCCGCAACCGGGTGCAGTTGGCTCTCTGAGCAGATCAAGTTCTGGTCACAAAGCCGTAAAAAGCCATCTCTGATGACCGTTTGGATCGGCGATTCGTCTGTCATGGAGCACAGACTTTTGGTGCCGAGTGCTCATTTCATCTCGCGCTTCCATAATTGAACTCACTGCTGCATGAATTACTTGCAGCACTAGACCTCTAAGTGACCTGATAGCATGTATTTCCTCTCTCTGTTGATTTCCACCCAGAAGTGACCCACTAGCCCCCGGCGGGTCAGTTTTGCGTGGAAATTAACACGGCATGGGCCAAGAACTGTGCACAGCTTAGCCCTGCCGTACCGGCGCCAATGATGGCAATGCGGTGGGCGGCGCTGTCCGCTGTAGGGTGAGAAGTCATCATGTCAATGGAGTGTCTGTCTGAGGTTGACTATCTGTGACTGGCACGAATGAGTCGGTTCACTGCGATGCAAAAGGCTGCGGTGCGAACTTCAAAGTCGTTTGAAAATGCTTGTACTTGGCGGCAATGGGCGCTATTGGGGCACCCGGATTACACGACTGAGATCTACGCCGAAACTTTGAGCCTTTAGCAGCAGCGAATGAAGTTGCTCCTCTGGGATGGACTTCTGGCGCGACAGCAGCCAAAAGTAATCCAGGCTACCGCCAATGACCAGAGAGGTCTGGTATTCTTCGTCTAGGCTGACAACGTTATAGCCGCCGTAAAACGGGCCAAAAAACGAGACTTTCAGTGCCGCTACATTGGACGGTCCTAAAAAGTGGGCTTTCCCCTCGGCTTTGCGCCATTCCTGCTTGCGCGCGTCAAATCCTCGATTCAGCACGGAAATGCTGCCATCCGCGTTGAGCTGATAACGTGCTGCCACTTGGATCAGATTTTTCTCAAAGTGGTGATCAATGCGGGCCAGCTCATACCAAGTTCCAAGATAACGATTGATATCGAAATGGCTCACCGGATCCACCCCACGAGGTACAGATACGGCGCAGCCCGATAAAGCCAGCTGGGTCCCGACAAAGACGGCCGCTAGCGCTGTAGCGCGCATGAAAGAGCTTCTTGAAATATGCATAAAGCGCCTCGATAGTGTGAAGTAAACAGAGACCACGGCAGGCTCTGGTGTACGAGATTCAGGCTGAATGGCAACAGTGCATCGACTTATGCGCACTTGAAGTGCAAACGGCTGCGGGTGAGATCACATTCCGGTGACACGACGTACCGCCGAGAAATACCAGCTATCGGGCAGGCAGCGCATGAGCTTCACCCAGCGCGTGAAGCGACGGGGAAAGTTCATTTCGAAATGCCCCAGCCTCCAGCCGCGCAAGATATGCTGAGCGGCTTCTTCAGGGCTGATGAGAGCCGGCATCTTGAAGCTGTTTTGTGCGGTCAAAGGGGTATCCACAAAACCGGGATTGATGATGGAGACTCCAAGGCCCCGAGGGTGCAGATCCAGATAGAGGTTCTCTGCCAGGTTGTTGAGCGCGGCTTTGGTGGGTCCATAGGCCAGGGACATGGGCAGGCCCCGGTAGCCGGCCACACTGCCGACCAGAGCCAGGTGACCACGCCCGGCCTCCAGCAGCATCGGCATGACAGCGTCCAGCAGTTGCAGAGCGCCGACATAGTTGACCGCCAGATGCTGCTGCATCTCCAGCAGATCGAAAGCTGTCGCGCGTTGCGGTCTGTACCGGCCTGCGCAATACAGCACCAGATCCGGCGCCCCTGCATAAGCTTTCACCGTCGCAGTGGCCTCAGCCATGGTCTCGGGCTGGGTGACATCCAGCGGCAGGACCAGAAAGCCGCTGCGGCCAAGGGTCAAGGAATGCAGGGCAACTGCATCTCTGGCCGATACGATGACCCGAGCGCCTTGCGCATGTAGAGCCTCTGAGGTGGCTCGCCCTATGCCTGAAGAAGCGCCGACTATCCAGGCACATTTCCCTTGCCAGTGGGACAGCGGCGGATTGAGCCTTGCGTGCAGCAGCGACATCGCACTTACTCCTTGATGAAGGACAGAGTCACATCGCCCAGGTGAACACCGAATTTGCTCATGACAGCACGGTTGAGCATGGTCCGCGCATCCATCAGATACATCCAGTCATCCATACTCACGTTCCAGACCTTGCCGTTCACTGGCAGGGCCAGCACATAGTTCCAACGGAAGGCGTTGCCAGCCGTCTGGCCCTGAGCCTGCCCCACCACGTCGTCTGCGTTTCCGATATAGCGGCCATCACCCAGATACTTCAGGTGCCAGATGCGTTGCTGCGTGCTGCCGTCGCTGTAGACAAAGTGCTCGTCGAGCACACCTTCGTCGCCGTTCCATTTGCCTGTCATGCGCACGGTGAAGCGCTTGACCACTTTTCCGGATCTGTCCGTGAACAAGCCGTGAGCGGTCAATGGTCCGTTGAAGTACTGACGCAGATCCAGTTCTGGGCGCTCCTGGGCATATTCCTGCACAGACGGACCCGCGCAGCCGGCCAGCATTCCCATGAACGTCAGTCCTATTGCGGCGCGGCGCCAAGGCAGGAATGAGAAAGTACTTGTCATGGATTTCATTTCAGTCTCCAAGATTGGTGCAGGCGCTCGCCACGCCACAGGCAAGCCCAGGCCATCAGTTTGAACAGGCAGGGAAGGCCTCCATATGCCCATGCCAGTGCCTGCAAGCCGGCAGGGTCGGTCGTGCCGCTGCGGTATCCCATTGCGGCAAGAAGCGGCAGGCACAGTCCAGCTGCCAATGCCAGATTGAGCTTGGCAGCACAGGCCCACCAACCTAGATAGCGTCCCTCTGCAGAGCCTCCTTGGCCAGACTCGTGGATGACGCCGGTCAGTAAAGCCCCAGGCAGCGCCAGATCTGCCCCGAGGGCCAATCCGCTTGTCAGACAGATGATGGTGAAGATCCAGCTGTCGCCGGCCCCGAGCCAGGGGGTGATGGAAAATGCGATCACGCTCGCCAGCATGCCGGCGCGCCAACTGGGCGCCAGCCCCCAGCGCGAGACAGCCTTCACCCACAGTGGCAATCCCGCAGCGGCGGCACCGAAATAGCACAATAGAAGTAGTGGCTGCAGATCCGGCGCATGCAAGCGATCCATCACGAAGAACGGCAGCAGTGTGGCGGGTATTGCTGCTGCCACGCCGTTGAGCATGAATACAGATAGCAGTCTGCGAAAACTTGCGTCCGCCCATGGTGAGGGCATAGCAGGCTTGGTGTGCAGTTGTACGGTGGACGCCGGTATCGCACTGGACCGTCGCAGGCTATGCAGCCCTAGCAAGCCCAGGACAAGCGCCATCATGAGCACCATGCTGGTTGCATCAAAACCCAGCCAGGTGGGCAGCACGCTGGCTAGGAGTACGCCAGCGAGAGTTGAACCTTCGCGCCAAGCGGTCACGCGCGCGCGCCAATCAGGCTCACCTCCCCAGCGCGCGCCCCAGGCCTGGTGCAAGATGCTCACGGCGCTATAGGCCAGAGTGCAGAGCAGCAGGCTGGCAGCCAGCCAGCCCAGCAGACTGGCTTGGCTGGCGTTTGGAGGATGCCACAGCGCAGCGAAGCCCAATGCCATGAGCACGCTGCCGAGCACCGCGGCCAGCCATGCGGCACGCAGCCCGCTTTGCAGCAGGCGATCGGCCATGCGTCCCAGGGCTGGGTCGAGCACCGCGTCCAGAGCGCGGGTGGCAAGCAGTACCGCCCCCAGGCCAGCCAAGGGCACCCCGGCGACCGCTGCATAGTGATGAGGCAGGTTGACATACAGCGGCAGCGACACGAATGCCAGCGGCACGCCGAGACCTCCATAAGCGAGCCCCACACGCCAGGGCAGCGGCTTGGATGGAGCTGAGCTGGGGGAGGGCATGGTCTTTGTCTCCTCAGCGCTTGCCCAGCAGTGCAGCGCGTAGGCCAGGCGCCGAAGTCTGATCAGACAGCCAGATACCAAAAAACAGGCGCGCGTACTCTGCATCCTGCAGGCGTGCGGTTTCGCGTCCATTGTGGAAAAAGCTCACATCCCCGGCTCCGTCAGTCACGCCCAGCAGTCGATCCTGCGCAGCGACATCAGGAAAGGCCTTCTTCATCATCATCAGCCATTGGCGTGCCTGTGCTTCGGAGAAGCTGCCCACGCGCCGCATCTCGGCCACCGATCGCTCGGCGATGGCCTCACCCTCCAGCTTGCGGTCATAGACCAGCTCCAACGCGAACGGCTGGCGTGCATAGTCCGCCGGCTCGAAGTCCGCCTGCGCCCAGAGACGGGCCTCGTAGACCCGCAGACCAAAAAAGCGCAGCACGCCGCTTCCAATCAGGCGCGCCGAGGGCAGGGTGGAGCGCAGCTCCGCAGGGGCGGCAGGCGTAGCTGCCAAGAGGTTGTGGGTCATTAGAGTCATAGTGGGAGCAAGAAGGCTGGCGCTCCAGACCAGGGCTTGGCGCCGTCGAATGTCATGCATGGTCAGGCCTGCGCAAAGTGAACTGGACCACATCGGTGTTGCCCGTATCAAAGGCCGCTTCGCAATAGGCCAGGTAAAACCTCCAAATGCGCACAAAGCGCTCATCGAAGCCCAGGCTTCGCACCTCATCAAGGCGCTGCTCAAAGGCGTGACGCCAGCGTCTGAGCGTTTCGGCATAGTCCTTGCCAAAGCGCATCTTCTTTTCCACCGTCAGGCCGGCGCGTTGGGCCTCTTGCTCGAAGGCCGTAACGCTGGGCAACAGACCGCCCGGGAAAATGAACTGCTGGATGAAGTCGGTGGAGTGCAGATAGCGCGCAAACAGGTCTTCGCGCAGGGTGATGGATTGCAGGCAAGCGTAGCCGCCGGGCTTGAGGCAGTCGCGTAGCACCTGGAAATAGGTACGCCAGTATTCATGCCCGACGGCCTCGAACATCTCGATGGACACAATCGCATCAAAGGGCTGCGCCGCATATTCAGCCATCAGATCCCGGTAATCTTGGTAACGCAGGTCGACTTGAGCCTGCAAGCTTGCTTGTGTGATGCGCTGCATGCCCCACTGCAGCTGCTCGCGCGACAAGGTGACGCCGGTCACCTGTGCGCCAAACTCGGTGGCCGCCGTCTCTGCCAGCGCCCCCCAGCCACAGCCGATTTCCAACAGGCGCTGACCAGGCTGGAGTCCTGTTTCGCTCAACGCACGTCTTACTTTGGATAGTTGTGCCTGTTCTAGGTCGGCGGCTTGTAAGGCTGTACCGCTGAGCCCTTCGAACCAGGCAGAGCTGTAGCTCATGGTCGGATCCAGCCACAGCCTATAAAAGTCGTTACCCAAGTCATAGTGGGCATGAATGTTTTTTGCGCTCCCCGCCCGCGTGTTGCGGCGAAGCAGATGGCGCAGCCTGAATCCCAGGCGGCCCCACCAGTGGCCGTACACCAACTGCTCCAGATGGTCGCGATTGCTGATGCAAAGTCGCAATAGCGCACTGAGGTCATGGCTGTCCCATTGGCCATCTATATAGCCCTCGGCTAGTCCAATATCGCCCGAGCTCAGGATTCGGTCCAAAGCTTCCCAGTGCTGAACTGCACAGCGTGCGTCTGCTTCCGCTGCGATCTGCTTCGGGAAATGGCGCACTCGTCCATCAGGCAATTGCAAATCCAGTTGGCCGTGCGGCAAATGCTCCAACAGTTTCATGACGCGACTGGCGCTGCGTGGCAGGGAGCGCGTTGAACCGGCGGACTTGCTCAGTAGGGGGACAGTGGTCGTGTTCATCGTGTTACAAAGCGCTTGGGCGCAGGTGGTTTGCGATGGAAAGGAAGCCGCTTCGCCCAAAGGCGGAGTGCCTGCCAGTGGATGCGGAAGATGACTCCGAGTGTCATCAGCGGCGTGCCGAAGAAAGCCTGGCGCACTGTGGAGGTGTTCAAGGGATGCAGTGTCCCTTCGACGCCCGTGCGCAGCAGCGGCCCTGTCTCGTCGTAGAGATCCACGAGCGCCAGATTGGTGCTTTCACTGCGTTTGAAGCGGAAGCGATACTCTCCCTGGGTCTCGCAAAATGGTGAGACATGAAAGCACTTGTGCGCCACATGTTCGCAATCCCAGGCGAGCTGAGGTCCTGCGAGAAGATAGGCATGACGCTCACCAAAGGTGTTGTTGACCTCGGCCAGGATTGCTGCCAGCGAGCCATCTGCTCGGTGTGCGTACCAGAAACTCACCGGCTTGAAGGCATAGCCCAGCACGCGGGGAAAGGTATGCAGCCAGATTTCTCCATCTGCATCCCGGATACCTTCTTGCTGCAACAGCTTTTCGAACCAGGCCAAAGAGTCGCAGCTGCCGTCGCCATGATCGCTGTCATGAAAGCTGAGCCAGCCGCGCCGATTGCGCCGCAGCACTGCAACCGGATGCTCACGCAGGCTTCGCATGGGAAGCAGCAGAAAATATCCGGGGTAACGGAATGCATGCTCGACTGGCCGAAGCCGGCGATGCCAGATATGGCCAAAGCCAATCAGAGGAGGAACGCTCATAGAGCTTCCTCCAAGATGGCCCCTGGGAGCACTGGTTGCTGTGTGTGGCTCAGAGAGTGGAGCACTCCATCGGCAGCTTCGAGACCTGAGCGTAAGCCATCTTCATGAAACCCATAGCCACACCAAGCGCCACAAAACCAAGTATTGCGCCTACCTTGTAACTCACCAACACGCTGTTGTGCAAAGATCGCAGCCTGATCGAAAACAGGGTGGCTGTACTGAATACGCGCATGAACTTTGTTCTCTGCGACTGGTCGAGTTGGATTCAGTGAAACCAGTACGGGTTGCTGCCAAGGCAGGGGCTGTAAACGGTTGATCAGATAGTGCAGACAGACACCGGCATTCTCTGCGCTGAGGGATGGTGCACGTTCGTAGTTCCAGGCCGCCCAGGCTGCCTGGCGTTGCGGCAGCACGGCTGTATCGGTATGCAGAACTGCTTCATTGGGCTGGTATCGAATTCCACCTAGCACTGCACGCTCCAACGGTGTCGCATCTTGACCCAGCAAACGCAACGCCTGGTCACTGTGGCAGGCCAAAACAACCGCATCAAAATGCTCCGACCCATGGGGCATCTGCAGCATGACCCCATGCGTATCGCGCTTCAAACTCAGCACTGGGGTGTTCAATCTGGTTTCATGGCGGCCATCCTGCTTAATTCGGGCAATCATTCGACGCACGTATTGCTGAGAACCGCCGCGCACGGTGTACCACTGAGGCCGATGTGTGACCTGGATCAGTCCATGGTTGTGGCAAAAGCGAATCAAGGTGGCGACGGGAAAGCGCAGCATCTGATCCGTAGGGCAGGACCAGATGCATCCAATCATGGGCAGCAGATAGTCGCTGCGAAACGCTTTACCGAAGCCATGCTGGTCCAGAAAGTCCTCTATTGAAGCATTGAGCTGTGCCTCGATCTGGCGTTCTGCGATATCTGTGGTCAGGCGGTTGAAGCGCAAGATCTCGAGCAGCATGCCGATAAAGCGGGGACGCAGCAGATTTCTGCGTTGAGCGAAAACTCCTCCTAAGGAGCTGCCGCTCCACTCGAGTCCGCACCTGCCATCGACGCTGGGAACTTGAACTGAAAAAGACATCTCGGAAGGTGCCGTTTCCACATTGAGTTCACTAAACAGCTGCGTGAGCATGGGGTAGGTACGATGATTGAATACTAGGAATCCTGTATCTACGCCATGGCTTACATCATCTAGGCAGAGCTCTAACGTGTTGGCATGTCCGCCGAAATGGCTGGTCGCTTCGATTAAGCAAACGCCGTGCGATGCTTGGGAGGTAGCTAGACGAAATGCGGCGGCCAGACCGGATATACCCGAACCGATAACAGCTATACGAGGCATGAAAGCTCCTTGAAGTATTGGGTGAACACTCAAGAAAACCGAAAAGATCAAATCTTGAACTGCTTAGTTCAAACTATAAACCTTAAATTTCAAATTTGCACTACCTGGTGTGCAAGATGATCTTGTGCGTCCTAAAATGTTGGCTATGAACGCTCGGTCAACAATCAAAGAACAAATTCAACGTGTACGGGAAGAGGCTGTCGTGGCGGCGGTGAACCGCCTTTTGGCGACTAAGGGCTACGACGCGATGACGGTGGATGAGGTCGCTGCTGAAGCAGGAGTCGCCAAGGCCAGTCTGTACAAGTTGTTTACTTCCAAAGAAGAGCTAGCCGGCGCAGCGATGGTCGGCGTGCTGGATCGTGCTTTGAGTTTTGTGGATGGCTTGCGCCGAGAGGCCGAGCAGGTAGCCGAATCCGGTCAGAGCACTCCTGCGCTGGATCAGCTCAAAGCAGTCGTGCGGTGGGCTATGCAAACGCAACTGGAAGGACAAATGCCCTCACTTCCGGCGCAAAATTCGAGTCTCAGCGCCTCATTGCAATCGAACGACGAGTACATGGATCGACTCATTGCGTTGAGCAATAGGCTCAGTACGTGGATTACCGAAGCCCAGACAGGTGGTCATTTGCAATTGCGACTACCCGCTGAACTAGTACTCTACACTCTGTTCGCGCGCGCCTGCGATCCGGTCGTGGCATTGCTCAAGGAGTCAGGCCAATACACGCATGACCAGATCATCGACTGGGTAACAAGCACGACTTTCGATGGTTTGGCCGTGAGATAGCGCTGCTCTCTCTTTGCTTTAGGGTTCGGAAGATTCGGACGATATTGATGGTGGGAAAGCCATCTCTTGCCATCGTGGCAAAGATCGCCTCTAACGCCAATTGCTAGGATGCAGAGCCATTCGTGTGTACTGACTTTGCAGGCGCCGAAACCCTACGGCGCAACCAGCGCATCAAGACCCCAAGCAACGGCAATTTCTCGTACAACTCTTCTGCGGTGTCCCAGTAATCACGGTGGTGTGTTACGCGGCCTTCGCAATCGAAGCAAACAGAAGAAGCGCCGCGAATGCACTGCTCAACCTCGGATCGCCAGTGACCCAGCCGAAAACGGAACTCCCATTCCAGAAATGCGTGATGGCCTTGCACCAGAGTCTGGGTAACTACAAAGTGTGGCTCCTGCAACGAGGAAAACATGTGTTCAAAAATGCTGGCGATCGCTGCCACCCCACGAACTTCGTTGAAGGGATCTTTGAAGTAGGCATCCGCCGCATAGTACGCGTCAAGCCGTTGTAGATGTTCTCCTGTCAGCCCTTCGTAGAACTCGACAAGCCTCTGAACAGCAACCCGACTGTCGTGGTTGCACGAAAATTTGTCCACATTCATTGACTACTACCTGATGGTAAGCGCGTTATTAGGACAAGGCGAGCATAGAACACAGGCTTTAGGAAGCAGGCTTAACTTGCAACTCCCAAATAATAGTAGTTGCTCTGGCATGGCTAGGAGACTTTACTTGTGCTCTACCGGGACTCATTTAGGACTGAGTTTTCCCTAGGCGGATTTGCCGCCTGGGGCGAAGCCAGCTAGATGAAGAGGAGGATTCTTCCATCTTACCGGCCTGTGGACATAGAGGTCCACATTGTTGAGTTAGTAGTTGTGAGTGTTAGAAGTCGCTGCACGAACATCGAATTTCGTGAGCTCTAAGGAGGGATCGCGGTAGCGTTAGCGTTAGTCGTTCGAACACTCAATCTAGAGTCTGTGGTCGACTCATGCGTATTCCTGTTGAATTGACCGCCTGTGCGGTTGTGGCTGACCGGTCTACTGGTCGTGACCGACTGAGTTCGGCCAGAAGCAGACAACCGCAGTGCATCTACGAACTACAGCTAGGCTGAACTGAGCCATTCACGCCCCTGTGTGTTAATTTCCACGCAAAACTGACCCGCCATTTCCATCTCAAACTGACCCACTCTTTGACTTGAGCCGCAAGGCTCA